>DASSJA010000411.1:0-14216 GCA_035691445.1 Burkholderiales bacterium
GACGGTGCTCAAGGCCGGCGACCCGCGCCTGCCGATGAAGGCGCCCATGAAGAATCCTTTTGCCGAAACATCGGATCACTGGATCCCGATCGGGCTCAACACGGACCTCAACGAAGCGATGAAGGACGCGACCCGCCAGACCGTCCAGTTCCTGAACGAAAAGCTGGGTATGGACCGGGCAACCGCGCTCGCCTACGCCAGCGCCGCGGTCGATTTCCAGGTGACGCAGGTGGTGGACCGCGTCAAGGGCGTCAACGCGATAATCCGGAAGTCCGACTTCACATCTGCTCGAAAGCCGAAGAAGAAATAATCAGCCCGACCAGTTCACTGCGCCCGCGTACGCGGTGGCCAGCACCACCGCGCCGAATGCGATCCGGTACAACGCGAAGGGCGTGAAATCGTGTGTCGCTATGTAGCGCAGGAGCCAGCGCACGCACAGGAAGGCCGAGATGAACGCTGCGATCGAGCCCACTGCGAATAGTCCGGCGTCGCCCGCGTCGAACAGGGCGCGGTTTTTCCAGAAGTCGTACGCGCCCGCGGCAACCAGAGTGGGCACGGCGAGAAAAAACGAGAACTCGGTCGCCACCTTGCGCGACAGGCCGAAGAGCATTCCCCCGATGATGGTCGCACCCGAGCGCGAAGTGCCGGGAATGAGCGCGAAAGCCTGCGCGATGCCCACCTTGAGCGCGTCGCGCCAGGTCATGTCGTCGACCGATTCCACGCGGGTCCGCGGACGCAGCGAGCGCTCGACCCACAGGATGATGAAGCCGCCGACGATGAACGCGAGCGCGACAGGAACGGGGCGAAACATGTGGGCCTTGATTAACTTGCTAAAAGCAAGGCCGAGGACCGCCGCCGGAATGAACGCCACGATCAGGTTGAATGCAAAGCGCTGCGCAATGCGCTCGCTCGCGAGGCCCGCGACGACACGCCAGAATCTCATCCGATACTCCCACACGATGGCGAGCATCGCTCCGGTCTGGATGACGATCTCGAAGACTTTCGCCTTGTCGCCGTTGAATCCGAGCAGGTCCCCTGCGAGGATCAGGTGGCCGGTGGAGGAAATCGGCAGGAATTCCGTCAAACCTTCGATGACGCCGAGAACGAGCGCTTTCGCGAGCAGCACCAGGTCCACGCGCGGACTCCCAAAAAGAAAAGGCGGCAATTTCTTGCCGCCCCGAGTGTAGCGGAAAGGCTCACGCCTTGGTGTAGATCTCCGCGCCCTTCTTCACGAACTCGACCGCTTTCTGCTCCATGCCTTTCTTGAGCGCGTCGTGCTCCGACAGCCCGTGCTTTTCCGCGTACTCGCGAACGTCCTGCGTGATCTTCATCGAGCAGAAGTGCGGACCACACATGGAGCAGAAGTGCGCGAGCTTCGCGCCGTCCTGCGGGAGCGTCTCGTCGTGGAACTGCCTCGCCTTGTCCGGGTCGAGGCCGAGGTTGAACTGATCCTCCCAGCGGAACTCGAATCGGGCCTTGGAAAGCGCATTGTCGCGGATCTGCGCGCCCGGATGCCCCTTGGCGAGGTCGGCCGCGTGGGCGGCGATCTTGTACGCCATGATGCCGTCCTTGACGTCGTCCTTGTCGGGAAGCCCCAGGTGCTCCTTCGGCGTCACGTAGCACAGCATCGCCGTGCCGTACCAGCCGATCATCGCCGCGCCGATCGCGCTGGTGATGTGATCGTAGCCGGGGGCGATGTCGGTAGTCAGGGGTCCCAAAGTGTAGAACGGCGCCTCCTTGCAGTATTTCAGCTGCAGGTCCATGTTCTCGCGGATCAGCTGCATGGGGACATGCCCCGGTCCTTCGATCATCACCTGGCAATCGTGCCTCCAGGCGACGTCGGTGAGCTCGCCGAGCGTCTTCAGTTCCGCGATCTGCGCCTCGTCGTTCGCATCGTAGATCGATCCGGGCCGCAGCCCGTCGCCGAGCGAGAACGAGACGTCGTACGCGGCCATGATCTCGCAGATCTCCTCGAAGTGGGTGTACAGAAAGCTTTCTTCGTGGTGTGCAAGACACCATTTCGCCATGATCGAGCCGCCGCGCGAGACGATCCCCGTCATGCGCTTCGCCGTCATCGGTATGAACGGCAGACGCACGCCCGCGTGGATGGTGAAATAGTCGACGCCCTGTTCGGCCTGCTCGATCAGCGTGTCGCGGAACATGTCCCAGGTCAGCTCTTCCGCCTTGCCGTCGACTTTCTCCAAGGCCTGGTAGATCGGCACCGTACCGATCGGCACCGGCGAGTTGCGCACGATCCATTCTCGCGTCTCGTGGATATGCTTTCCCGTGGACAGGTCCATCACGGTGTCGCCGCCCCAGCGGATCGCCCAAGTCATTTTCTCGACCTCCTCGGCGATGCCGGAGCTCACGGCGGAGTTGCCGATGTTGGCGTTGATCTTCACCAGGAAGTTCCGCCCGATGATCATCGGCTCGGTTTCCGGGTGGTTGATGTTCGCCGGGATGATGGCGCGCCCGCGGGCGACCTCGTCGCGCACGAACTCGGGCGTTATCGTCCGCGGGATCGCGGCGCCGAATGCCTGCCCGGCATGCTGGCGGGTGATCAGATCGGCGAGGGAATCGCGCCGCTGGTTTTCGCGGATGGCGATGTACTCCATCTCGGGCGTGACGACGTCTTTCCTCGCGTAGTGCATCTGGGTCACGCACCGGCCTGGCTTTGCGCGCCGGGGCTTTCGTTTCAGATCGAAGCGCAGCTCCGCGAGCTCCGGGTCCGCCAGCCGTTCGCGCCCGTAACGCGAGCTCGGGCCGGCGAGCTCTTCGCTATCGCCGCGCTGAGTGATCCATGCGGCGCGCGTTGGAGCGAGCCCGCGCCGGATATCGATACCCGCTTCCGGATCGGTATAGGGTCCGGAGGTATCGTAGACGTAGATCGCGGGATTCTTTTCCGCACCGAAGTGGGACGGCGTGTCCGACTGCGAGATCTCGCGCATGGGCACCCGCACGCCGGGACTCGACCCCTGGACATAGACCTTGCGCGAATTCGGCAGGGCCTCGACCGCGGCGGCGTCTACGCGCGCGGTTCGCGCGAGAAATTTCGGATTGGCGTTCATGGCGCTCCTCTCGTGCACTTTGCCGCGGGAGCGAAGAGACCAGGCATTCAACGCTTCCCTGCGGCGGCATTATCCGCATCAGGTTCGAAGGGTTTGCTCTCACCCGGCCAGGGTACGCACAGCCAGGACCCCTACGTTGCTCGAAGGAACTTACTCCAACCGGCTTTGCCTGGCAAGCGCGTCAGCTTCGGGGACGAACGGTAAACCTCAGTCGAATGCAGTTGCGCTCGCCTTCACGACTGTAGTCCGCGTCCTGCGCCAGCGATCGGATCAGTTTTAAACCGAGACCGCCCACCGGCTGCTGCGCGACGAGCACGGTGGTGTCCATAGGACGAAATTCACCGAACGGATTGTGTGGAGGAGCGGCGTCTTCGTATCGCAAGGTAAAGCCGCTTTCGAAGGGCTCGAATGCGATCCAGACGGGAGATTCGCTCTCCTCGCGATAACCGTGAGTTACTGTGTTCGTGAATAGTTCCTCGACGATCAGGAGGAGTTTCAGGCAGTCTTCTCTTCCGATTCCGGCAGTGGTGCAGGCACTTTCAAGAAAAGTCCGAATTTCGGCCATGGAGCCCATCCGGGCCGGGAAACGGGCGAGCGGGGCGTTAGCCACTGGCGGAATGAGCCGGGAGTAGGCCGTTTTGGGCTATTATAGGAAAAACGCGCCCACGGGCGCTGGCCACCTCCGGAATAGCTGACCGATCATTGGGGGGTCATATGCAATTACGTCGTTTGATCGACTTTTGTCGATTCGCATTTGTATGCGCATGCAGCGTCGCGCCAATAGCCGGCTGGGCAACCGATATCGCTCAGTTCAAGGTGGCCAAGGGCTCGGTGTACCTCGAGCGCAGCGGCAAGCGCTCCCCGGCGCACGTCGGAACTCATCTCCAGGCGACGGACACCGTCGTGACGGGTGCCGACGGCGTCGCGGGAATCACCTTCATCGACAACTCGCTTCTGTCGGTCGGCCCGAACAGCGTTCTGCAGATCGAACGCTACGCTTTCAACTCCACGACCCACGAAGGTGTGTTCGACACCACGCTGACCCGCGGAACGCTTTCGGTTGTGTCGGGCAAGATCGCCAAGCAGTCTCCGGACGCCATGAAAGTGAGGACGCCATCCTCGATCCTCGGAGTGCGCGGTACTGAATTCCTGGTGCGCACGGGCGAATGAGATGTAAAGCGGATTCATGCATGCGCGCTACCTAGGGCCTCTAGCGGCGCTTCTGGTTCTCTGTGGGTGCGCAACCTCCCGGGACCTTGTCGTCCTGCTTCCCGGCAAGGACGGCAAGGTCGGCAAAGTCATAGTCGACAATCCGAAGGGCGAGACGGTTCTCGACACTGCCTATGCCGCCGCGCGCACGACCGACAACAATGTGCGACGCGATAAAGCGAGCCAGAACGAAGTGCAGAGTATTTTCGGCGAAACGCTCGAAGCGATGCCGCCGCGCCCGATTTCCTTCACGCTTTACTTCGAAAGCGGCACCGACGAGTTTACCGAGGCGTCGAAGCGGGAATTGAAAGGCGTGCTCGCCGAGATGGCCCGAAGGCCGGCACCCGAAATCACCGTCATCGGCCACACCGACCAGGCAGGCACGGACCAGATGAACGACGCGCTGTCGCTGCAGCGCGCCAGGCGCGTAAAGTCGATCCTGGTCGGCATGGGCATTTCCCCCGGCCGCATACTCACGGCTGGCCGCGGCAGGCGGGAGCCCCTGGTTCGCACCGCGGACGGGGTATCCGAGCCGCGCAATCGTCGAGTCGAGATCAGCGTCCGCTAGGCCCGTTCCAGCGCAGCACCAGCACGGTGAGGTCGTCGGCCACTTCGGCACCGCCCACGAATTGCGCCACGTCCACGCGCACCGCATCGACGACCGCCGCTGGATTTGGGGCGCTCCGATTGCGCCCGAGCACATCCCCCAGCCTGCCCGCTCCGTAGAGCTCTCCCTTCTGATTCATCGCCTCGGTTACCCCATCGGAAACGACGCAGACCATCCCTCGAGCGCTGATCCGATGCTCGGCGGACACATACGAGAATCCGTCGATCACGCAAAGGGGAGGCCCCCCGCCCTCGGCGAGGCGGGCTATCTCGCCGCCCGGAGCCAGGACGAAGGGCGGCTCGTGCCCGGCGTTGCAATACTCCAGGCGGCCGCTTCGGACGTCGAGCACTCCGGCAAGGACGGTCACGAAGAAAGATTCCGGATTCTCCCGAGCGATTTCCGAGTTGGCTTCGCGCAGCAATTCTTCGATCCGCTGTCGGCGCCGGAGCGCGGCGCTCTTGCACAACGCCTTGCTCACTGCCATGAAGATGCTTGCAGGCAGGCCTTTCCCCGAGACATCGCCGACCAGAAAGAACAAATGTTCGGCGTCGAGCATGAAGAAATCGTACAGATCCCCCCCCACTTCGCGGGCAGGCTCCATGGAAGCAGATATCTCGAAGCGATGTTCTTCCGGGAACGCGGACTCTGCCCGCGGGAGAATGCCCACCTGGATGCGTCGCGCCGCGTCCAGTTCACCTGCAAGACGCGCAGCCGCCTCGCGCTCGTATTGCAAACGCCGCTGCAGCAATTTCTTTTGAGCGTTCGCCTCGCTGAGGGTTTCCATGAGCATGGCGGTGAACAACAAAGCGAGGGCGGCGCCTGGAACTGAAGCATCGAGCAGGAGCCCTGCCCCGCTATATGCTCCGAACCCGGCTGCACCCAGCGCGAGCAGCAGCACGATCAAGCAGGCTACCGAGCGGACCGGGGAAACCCGTGGAACGGAAAACAGCACGATCAGGCCTGCGACGATGAGAGCCAGGGCTTCCGCCGCGGGCGCCCAGCGCGGACGCATCAAAAGCGCGCCATCGAAGACGTTCTCGAGCAGCTGCGCGTGAATTTCTATGCCGGGCATGCGTTCGCCGAGCGGCGTGCTTTGGTAGTCGACCAGGCCGAGTCCCGTGACCCCCACCAAAACAAGCTTGCGCGCCAGCTGCGTGGAAACTGACGTCCCACCCAGCACGTCCGCGGCCGAGACGAATCGGTCTGGATCATGGGGTGTGTAATGAACCCATACCCGGCCGTCCGCCTGAGTCGGCACCCTGATGTCGCCAATTCCGACATCTTCGACACCCGCCGCGCCCCCTTGCACTGAGAAAAGCGGTTCGCCCGCCGCCACGCGAAGCGTCTCCAGGCTCAAAGGCAGCACCGGATTCGAACCTATGAGCGCGACCATCGGCATGCGCCGGACGACGCCCGCTTCGGTATCGGCACTGAGCAAGCCATGCCCCTTTGCTGAGGCATCGATCTCCGGAAGACTGCGGAGCGCCGACGCATAGCGGCGCAGTGCTCCGGCCTTGCCGAGATCTTTTTGCAGCGAGGGAGTCAGGGGCGCGCCCTTGGCGGGCGTTCCGGTATCGAGCCCTGCGATCCCCAAAACGACGGGAGCAGTCCTGATCGATGCGGCGAGGATGGCATCGTGATGCGGAAGTCTCGAGAGGTGTTCCGCTAATCGGGGGTCAGCCGCGGCTACCGAAGGCGCGAGCCACTCCGGAGAAAGACGGTCGGGCTCGGGAAACAGCACGTCCACGCCGATCGCCGCGGGATGCGCCGCGGCAATTCTGTCGATGAGCCGAGCGGTCAACGTTCGCGGCCACGGCCACTGACCGAATCGGTCGAGGCTTGCTTCGTCGATGGCAACGATGACCGCTGGCGCGGAACGCCTTACGCGAGGGAACAGCTCCTGATACCCGTCGAGCCATGCAAGCCGCATAGCGCCCACGACGGGCATGTCCTGCCAGAGGGTGGGGACGAGAAGCACCGCAAGGAGGATCAACCCGCGGCCCACGCCACGCGGATTCAAGAACGCGCGGAGCGCCGTTGCGCCCGCATCCGTACCCGCCTGACCGGCAGCGTCCACTCTCCCCGGCGAGCCTTCGGCTCTCAGAGCTCGATCTCCAGTCCGTCGTATGCCGCCGAGACGCGCAGCACCCGGTCGGTGCGCGAGATTTCTTCGTAACGCACGGTCTCCCGCCAAATCTGGGCGATGCGGTCGTCGTTGTTGGCCGGTTCGTGATGGAAGAGCACCAGGTGCTTGGCGTTGGCCAGCTGGCACAACTCGACCGCAACCACGTTGCTCGAATGGCCCCAGTCCTCCTTCACCGAGACGGCATCGGCGAGCGAGTACATGGCGTCGAAAATCACAAGGTCCGCGTCGGCGAAAAAAGCGGCTGCGCCTTCGACCTCGTCGGGTACGTCCAGCCTGTGCTCCGAGTCGGTCGAATAGACGATGATCCGGCCTTCGCGGACGAACCGATAGCCGTAGGAATCGCCGGAATGGCTTTGCAGCCTCGCGGTCACGCTCCATCCGGCTATGTCGTAGCTCCGACCCGGCTGCAGCGTGACGAATTCTATCGACGCGGAGAGGCTGTCGAAGGGTACCGGAAAACTGGGCGGATCCTGCTGACGGCGGAGAGCTTCCTCGATATTGGGGTGGCAGCCGTAGATCCGGATCTTGTTCCCGGCTACGTACGCCGGCCCAAAAAACGGAAATCCCATGATGTGATCCCAGTGGAGATGGGATTGAAAGACGTGGAAGACGTTTTTCGTCGCGGGACCGTCTCTGCTGAACACGTGATTTCCGAACGCGCGCACTCCGCTTCCCAGGTCGCAGAGGACGTATTGGCCGTCGCCGGCGTCAAGCTGCACACAGGCGGAATTGCCGCCGAAAGTGTGCGAAATCGCGAAATCGAGCTCGGTGTCGACCCAGGTGCGCGCCTTTTCCTGCGTGTCAAGGCCCTTGCCAGCGGAGGCGACTATCGCCCCGGCGAGCTTGTCCCTTATCGAGGCGCAATCCAGCGAGACGGGAATCGATCCTCGCGTTCCCCAGAACGTGACCCACAGCGCCATCGGTCAGGCGCCATGGGCGGAGTCGTAGGCCGCCTGCGCGTTCGCAGAAACCTTGCCCAGAGCCTCGCGCACCGTACCAAAGCACTGGAACACCAGATTGAAGCGGCTGATCTCGAAGATCTCTCGTACCACTGGCTGAAGCGCAGCGACCACGATCGCACCGCCCTGCTCGCGAACCTGTTTGGCAGCCAGCATCAGGACGCGCAAACCGACGCTGCTGATGTAGTCGACCTTCGAGAAATCCAGGACCAGGCGGTCTCCGTTCTTGTGGGAGCTCGCCACGTGCCTCTGAAGGTCGGACCTCAGCGCATCGGTGGTGGTGTTGTCAACTCGTCCGACCGGGATGAGCACCAACGCGTCGCCGTAACGCTCTTGGGATAGCTGCATGGAACGCGTCCGCCTCGGGAACGATTTAGAGCGTCTGGTAAAGCGCGACTGTTTGACAATGGTCGATGCCCAAGACTATTTTGATTCATCGCCAAGCCGCGTTCAAGTGTTCTTTTCTCCCGCCGATCCACTCACCGGCTTCATGCTTCCTTCGGCGGGCACACGCCCGGGCGAGGTGCCGCGGCTGGCGCATTTCCCGTGCATGCTCGGCGGGATCGCCGGAATACGGCCCGAACAGTGCTAGAATCGCCGCCTTTCGCACCAACCGTTTGCGCATGAGCGTCGAGCAAGCCCGCTTCAACATGATCGAGCAGCAGATCCGTACTTGGGAGGTGCTCGACCAGGATGTGCTCGATCTCCTTTACGTCGTGCGCCGCGAAGAATTCGTTCCAGCGGCATACCAAAAGCTCGCATTTTCCGACCTCGAAGTCCCCCTGTACGAGGGCGCGAGCGAAGGTGAGCGGATGATGCAGCCCAAAATGGAGGCGCGCGTTCTTCAGGAGCTGTCCGTGAAGAAGTACGAGCACGTGCTCGAGGTGGGCACCGGCAGCGGCTATCTCACCGCCCTTCTCGCAGCCCGCGCTCATCATGTGTACTCGGTCGAAATCAATCCCAGGCTCAAGGAGCTCGGCGAGGACCATCTCCGGCGTGCCGGAGTGGAGAACACGACAGTCGAGCTCGGCGACGCGGCGCTAGGCTGGCAGAACCATGCGCCTTACGATGTCATCGTGTTGACGGGCTCGACGCCGGCTCTACCTCCGTCCTTCATTTCGCAGCTCAAGACCGGAGGCAGGCTTTTTGCGGTTGTCGGCGATCCGCCGGTCATGGAAGCGAGGCTCATCACCTGCATCAGCAGGGACTCGCACCATGGCGTCGATCTGTTCGAGACCTGCCTCGCCCCGCTGAAGAACGCATTGCAGCCTGCGCGTTTCCACTTTTGATGCCGACTCCATCCGGCCCGAAGCCGCTGCGCCGGCTCGTCCCGCTGATGGTCGTTGCGCTGTCAGCCGCGAACGTATGCGCGGCGGACCTGGTGCAGACCTATCGCGACGCGCTGGCCAACGATCCGGCGTATGCATCCGCACGCGCGACGCGCGACGCAGGCCTGGAAAGCCTGCCACAGGGCCTCGCTCAGATCCTGCCCACGATCAATGCCACGGCGTTCACCCAGTACAACGACGTCGCCATCGGATTTCGAAACAATACTCCGGAGCAATATCAATATCGTCTCGGCAATTCGAACGGATATACCGTGACGCTCACGCAACCTCTTTTCAACTGGCAGAACTTTCAGGTGTACAAGGAAGCGGGATCGAAGGTGGTACAGGCCGAAGCCACTTTCGGCCAGGCGACGCAGGATCTGATCGTGCGCGTCGCGCAGGCCTATTTCGACGTGCTCGCTTCCCAGGACAGCCTGGCGTTCATCCAGGGACAGAAAGTGGCGATCTCCGAGCAGCTCGCCCAGGCGAAGCGCAATTTCGAGGTAGGCACCGCCACGATCACCGATACCCACGAAGCTCAGGCGCGGTTCGACCTCGCGACCTCTCAAGAAATTGCGGCGCAAAGCGACCTCGAAATCAAGAGGCGCACCTTGCAGCAGATCGTGGGAAGGTTTCCCGAGCGCCTCGAGCCTCTGAAACCGAAAATCGAGCTCGCTCCGCCTCAGCCCGATTCCATGGAAGATTGGGCTACTGCCGCCGCCGCCCAGGGCTATCCGGTGCGCGCACAGGAGGCTACGCTTGAGATCGCCGTGCGCGAGATCGATCGTGCCCGCGCGGGGCACTTGCCGACGCTGAACATTGTCGGCAGCGCCGGCCAGAACTCGTCGAGCCTGAGCGCCACGGCGGCAAACAATACCGCCTCGGACTCGATCAACCGCACCATCGGCCTGCAGCTCGCCATTCCCCTGTACGCCGGAGGCAACGTCAGCTCGCTCGTGCGCCAGGCGGTCGCCAACCGCGAGAAGGCGCAGCAGGACCTGGAAAGCGCGCGGCGTGCCGCGGCGCTCGCCGCGCGCCAGTCCTTTCTCGGTGTGACCAACGGAATGGCACAGGTGAAGGCTCTGGAAGCGGCGCTTGTCTCCAGCCAGAGCGCGCTCGACTCGAACAAGCTCGGCTACGAGGTCGGCGTTCGCATCAACATCGACGTTCTCAACGCCCAGCAGCAGGTCTATAGCACATTGCGCGACCTTTCCAGGGCGCGCTACGACACGATCCTCAACGGACTGAAACTGAAGTCGGCCGCAGGGACGCTGAGCGACGCCGACGTCGAAGAAGTCAACCGCCTGCTCGGCACGAATTGACCCGGGCAGCCGCAGGCTCTACTCCGGGGGCGCGGTGCCGCTCAGCAGGCGCTCGCACAGCGCGAGGGTCCTCTGCGTAGCACCCCGATGGGTCGCGCAAAAGGCGATGCCGGCTTTTCCCATGCGATCACGCAGGCCCGGATCCCGAAGCAGCGAGAGCGCCTTCGACATCACTTCGTCGGCGTCGCGCACGCGGAGGGCTGCGCCGGCGACGATGGCATCCTCCGCGGCCTGCGTGAAATTGTAGGTGTAGGGCCCGAAGAGGACAGGCACACCCGCCGCGCAGGCTTCGATCAAGTTCTGCCCGCCGTACGCCAGCAGGCTCCCACCGATGAAGGCCACATCGCAGGCGCGATAGTATGCGGCCATCTCGCCCATGCTATCGCCGAGCACGAAGGCGCAATCGGCAGGAAGCGGTTTCCCGGCGCTACGCCGCACAAACTTCAGCCCTCGGGTCGCAAGAAGATGGGCCACGGCGCCGAAACGCTGCGGATGCCGCGGCACGACGACCACAACCGCCGCACCCAGCGGGGTTCGCTCCAGGGCATCGAGAAGCAGCTCCTCTTCCCCCTCGCGCGTGCTCGCGACGAGCAGCACCGCTCGATTGCCGAAGAGCAGCCTAAATCGCCGTGCGAGCGACTCGCTGTCCGCGCCCGACTCGACGTCGAACTTCAGGTTCCCGGTGACTTCGACGGTTCGGGCCCCGAGGGTTCGGAGCCGCTCTGCGTCTTGCACGCTCTGTGCGGCGACGGCGCTCAACCCGCCGAGGGCCCGCCGAACGAGCGGCCCTACCACAGCATATCCGCGCGCCGATCTGGCAGACATTCGGGCATTGGCGAGCATGAGCGGGACGCCGGAGGTCTCGCACTCGGCCACGAGATGAAACCAGATCTCGGTCTCCATCAAAATGCCGAGCCGCGGCCGAAAATGGCGCAGGAATCTCCTGACGGCCGAGGGGTAGTCGTAAGCGAGCCACATCACGCGCACGGAACCGCCGAAAAGCTGCTGAGCCGCTTCCCGTCCCGTCGCGGTCATCTGGGTAATCAGCACGTCGCATTCCGGATGGCGGGCCCTCAGGGCACGCAGCAGCGGCTCGGCCGCCCGGGTCTCCCCGACGGACACGGCATGCAGCCAGATCACGGACCGCACTGGCGGGGTCTTGTAGAAGCCGAATCGCTCGCCCAGGCTCTGCCGATATAGCGGCTCGCGCCGCCCGCGCCACCACAACCGCACGAGTAGGAAGGGGAATGCGATCCAGAGAATCAACTTATAGCCGGCCCGCCACATCAACACGCCCCGATCGCTTTCGAGGCGCTTTTTTCATTCGACCCCCGAGCGTCCGGCCACACGGGACGGAAAGCGGTTAGAATACCGCGCATAAGCCGCTGATTATACGGGTTGGCCGGCTCTTCCCTCGCCCCATGCCCCTGTCCGTAGCCATCATTACGCGCAACGCCGCCGCACAGCTCGAACGCTGTCTGGCGAGCGTCGGCTTTGCCGATGAGGTCGTGGTGGTGGATTCGGGCTCCACCGACGGCACCGCCGAGCTCGCAGCCGGTCGCGGAGCACGCGTTCTCCACAAGGAATGGCTCGGGTTCGGCGCGCAAAAGCAGTTCGCGGTTGATGCCGCCAGTCATGACTGGGTGCTGTGCCTGGACGCCGACGAATGCCTGAGCCCGGAATTGCGCGACTCGGTCATCGCTGAGCTCAAAGCGCCGCGCGGCCAGGTCTACGCCATGCCTCGGCGCAACCGCTTCCTGGGACGCTGGCTCAAACACGGCGAGGGCTACCCCGACTGGAGCGTGCGTCTGTTTCACCGCGGGCATGCCCGCTGGGGCAAAGAAGCTGTGCATGAGAAGGTCGTCACCGTCGCGCCGGTCCTCCGGCTGCAGGGCGACCTCCTGCACGATTCGGCGGAAACCCTGGAAAAGTATCTTGAGAAGCAGAATCGCTACACCAGCCTGCAAGCCGAATCGCTGCGGGCGGCGGGCCAGCGCGCGAGCGTGCTGCGCCTGGTATTCTCACCCTCGCTGCGTTTCGTGAAGTTCTACCTGCTGCGTCTCGGTTTCCTCGACGGCGTCCCCGGCCTGGTGCACATCACGGTCGGCTGCATGAACAGCTTCAACAAGTACGCGAAGCTGAAGGCCCTGGAACGCGCCGCCGAATGAGCATCCCCGTCCACGGAGGCAAACCATGACCGTGCTCGTCACGGGTGGCGCGGGCTTCATCGGCTCGAATTTCGTCCTGGATTGGTTCGCGCAGGGGACCGAGCCAGTGGTCAATCTCGACAAGCTCACCTACGCGGGCAATCCGGTCAATCTCCAGCCCCTCAAGGATAGTCCGGCGCATGTCTTCGTCCACGGCGACATAGGCAACCGGGAACTCGTGCGGCATCTTCTCGAACGACATATGCCCCGCGCTCTCGTCCACTTCGCAGCCGAGAGCCACGTCGACCGGTCGGTCCACGGACCCGCCGAGTTCGTCGAGACCAATATCGTCGGCACGTTCGCCCTGCTCGAGGAAACCCGGCTCTGGTGGGAAAAGCTCGTGCCTTCCGAGCGTGACGGATTCCGGTTCCTGCACGTCTCCACCGACGAAGTGTTCGGCTCGCTCGGGCCGCGCGATCCACCGTTCAACGAATCGACGCCCTTCGCGCCGAACAGCCCCTACGCCGCGTCAAAGGCTGCGGGCGACCACCTGGTACGGGCCTATCATCATACTTACGAACTGCCGACGCTCACCGTCAACTGCTCGAACAACTACGGTCCGTACCAGTTTCCCGAGAAACTCATTCCGCTGATGATCCTGAACGCGATCACCCACAAGCCCCTGCCGGTGTACGGCGAGGGTGGAAACATACGAGACTGGTTGTACGTGCAGGACCACTGCTCCGCGATCCGCCAGGTGTTGGAGCGCGGCCGGATCGGCGAAAGTTACAACGTAGGGGGTCACAACCAGAAAACCAACCTCGAGGTCGTGCATGCGATCTGCGCCCTTCTTGACGAGGCGCGACCCCACAGCGGGATCCGGCATTCCACCTTGATTTCCTTCGTGAAGGACCGTCCGGGACACGACCGACGCTACGCGATGGACTTCTCGAAGATCGCCATTCAGCTCGGCTGGACGCCCTCCGAGACCTTCGAATCCGGGCTCCGCAAGACCGTGGCCTGGTACCTGGACAATCCCGACTGGGTCGCGCACGTGACCAGCGGCGCCTACCGCCAATGGATCGAGAAGAACTATACCCATCGAGGTGAAGCGTGAGGGGAATCATCCTCGCGGGGGGCTCGGGCACGCGCCTGTATCCGGTCACGCAGGTCGTGTCGAAGCAGCTGTTGCCGGTGTACGACAAGCCGATGATCTACTATCCCCTGAGCACGCTGATGCTCGCGGACATACGCGAGATTCTGGTGATTTCCACGCCGCAGGACACACCGCGTTTCGAGCAGCTGCTCGGCGACGGCTCCCGCTGGGGAATCAGTCTTCGCTACGAGGTACAGCCGACCCCGGGTGGCATAGCACAGGCTTTCCTCGTTGGGGAACGTTTCCTCGGAAAGCAGGCCTGCGCGCTGGTACT
>DASSJA010000412.1:0-7769 GCA_035691445.1 Burkholderiales bacterium
GATGCGCGGCCCCCATGCGCCGATCCTGGAGAGGACCGCCCGGGCTAGGGGCGCGCCGAGATCGCCGAACTGACGGCTCTCGCGTCCGTAAAGATATTCGGCGACGCCCCCCGAGAACGTGACCACGTCCGGCGGGCGGTCGTTGCGCAGCGGCTCGAGCCGCAGCAGAGCCGCTGTCCTCGCGTCCAGGGAACGCCGGCTCATCGACTCGAACAGCCGGCCGGCCATGCTCTCCGTCATCCGCTGCAGGGCTTCGGAGCCGGGTGCGCGGCCGAGCTGCAGGGAAACGCCGGTCTCTTCGCCGAAGCGGCGAGCGGCCTCCTCGATGCGGTTCACGCGCCCCTCGGAGTCGAAAGACACGAGGCGCGCTCCAATGTCGAGCGCGGTGGACTCGACGATCTCGCCCGCCTCGCAGACGGCGATCTTCGAGGTGCCGCCGCCGATGTCCACATTCATCACCCTGGCGGACTCCCGGATGGAGCGGGCGACCGCGCCCGAGCCGTACGCGGCGAGCGTGGCCTCGAGGGCGTCGCCGGCGCTCACCGATACGAACTTGCCCGCCTGCGCGGCGAACAACTCACCGATCGCTCGGGCGTTCGCGCGGCGGACGGCGACGCCGGTGAGAATGAGCGCGCCCGTATCGATCGTCTGCGGATCGGCGCCGGCGAGGCGATATTGGCCGTCGACGAAATCGCGCAGCACCTCCGCGTCGATGGTCTCGCCGCCGGAATAGGGAGTGAGGATGACGTCGGATTCGTGCAGGACCGTGCGCTCGGCGACGACGTAGCGATTGTCGAGCCGCTCGAGCACCAGGCGCGAGAAGACGAGGTGCGAGGTCGAGGAGCCGTTGTCGTCGCCGACGCTCGCGAGCCGGATCTCGTCCTCGACCTCCAGGCTGCGTCCGACGCTGCTGAAGAAAACCCGGCCGCCCTGCTCGTCGCTGGTCACTTCGGCGGCACGTACCAGCCCGGGTCCATCCGGCTCGGGACGCCGTTTTTCCTGAGCGTTTCGTCGTATTCCCTGCGGATGTACGGATCCTCCATCCAGTACGGGATCGACGTGCCGCCTTCCGGGATGTCCATTCCCGTGTAGTCGATGTGCTTCTCTCCCGGCGGGCCCGGGTCGCGTCCGGGGTTGTGCGGGCCGAACCACGCGGTGAGCCGGAACGGATCCTTCGAGACGCTGAAGTGCTGGTGATACCAGCGCGCGCCGCCGGGCGCGGCGCTCACCATGCCGACCGGCTCGTAGTCCACCCGCTTCACTTCCGCGGCGTGCCCGTCCTTCCACGGCGTCACGCCCAGCCGCTCGGGCCAGGTGTAGGTGTAGCCCTTGCCCTTGACGCAGATCAGCACCGCGGCGGAGGTGTGCGCGTGGCCTTTCGAGTAGCGGCCGTTCTCGTGCTGGCCGATCCAGAAGTAGAAGCAGTTGTTGGTCATGAAGGGCTCGACGCGGCGCCACCCGGGCGAGCGCCGGTTGTCGAGCGGCAGGTCGCACTCGACGATGTCGGGAATGAAATTCGTGCGCCGCATCGCGAGGCCCCGCACCGGATCGGGCTCGATGTCGTCCTTCGGCTTGAAGAAGTCGTCCGCCCCGGAGAAGCGGTCGCGGAACACGAAGGGGTTGTTGAACACCGCTTCGGTGTTGTTGATCATGTTGAGCACGTTGGGCGCCGTCGTTCCGGCGAGGAGCAGGGCGCCTCCCGAGGTCGCGTTCACCAGGCGGTGCCAGGCGTTCATCGGGATCGAGAACATCGAACCCTTCTGCCACTCGAACACGTGCTTCCTGCGCTCGCCCTCCAGCCACACCTCGGTCGTGCCGCGGCCTTCGACGACCAGGAAAACTTCCTCGTACATGTGCTTCTCGGGATGGAGGGCCCCGGCGGGCGGCACCTCGATCACGTAGCTGCCCCACTTGGTCTCGGTGCCGTGGAGCTGAATGTAGTGGCCGCGGCCTCCGGTGCGCTTCCACGGCGCGAGCGCGAGGTCCTGCACCCTGCGGATACCGATGCCGCGGAAGACCGGGATCCCCTCGGATTCCATGAAGGCGTCGTAAGGCGTGGGCTGCTTCCGGAACTCGCCGAACCCGGCCCGGCGGGTGCCCGCAGGCTCGTGCCAGTGCGTCTGGTCTTTCTCGTGCGGCATGACGATCCTCGGCGACCGCGTTCTTACATACAGAACGGAGTTCTGGAATTTTGCAGGCCGCGCTCATTCGAACATATAATCGCCGTGAGCGTCAATCGAGGGTGCACGGGATGGTCCGCTCGCTTTTCCAGATCTTCGTTCTCGCCGCGGCGTGCGTCTCCTCCTCGATCGCGCAGTCGCCCCAGACGAGCGCCGCGGTCTACCTCTACCAGGGCGCTGACCGCAGCGGGCGGCTCGTCGCGGCGGCCCGGCGCGAGGGGGCCCTGGTCCTGTACACCTCGCTCGCGACCTCGGAGTCGGTTCCGTTTACGCGGGCGTTCGAGAAAAAATACGGCGTCAAGGTCGAGCTGTGGCGCTCGCTGAGCTCGCAGGTCATGCAGCGCGCCCTGAACGAAGCCAAGGCACGCCGCTACACCGTCGACGTGATCGAGACGAACGCGCCCGAGCTGGAAGCGCTGGCGCGCGAGCGGGTCACGGCGCGATTCGCCAGCCCCTATATCGCCGACATCCCCTCCTGGGGCGTGCCGGCTCACGGCATGTGGGTGTCCGACCGCGTCGATTTCTTCGTCGCGGCCTTCAACACCACGAAGCTGAGGCGCGAGGAGCTGCCCGTGACCTATGAAGGTTTTCTCGATCCGAAATGGAAGGGCCGGATCGGGCTGGAGGCGACCGACCAGGAATGGCTGGCGGGCCTCTCGAAATACTGGGGCGAGGAGCGGGCGCTGGATTTTTTCCGCCGCCTGGTCGCGATGAAGCCCGATGTGCGCAAGGGGCACGTGCTCCTCTCGGAGCTGGTCGCTGCGGGCGAGGTGCCGGTAAGCCTCACCAACTACGCGTCCAACGCCGATTCGATGAAGCGCCACGGCAAGCCGATCGACTGGAAGCCGGTGGAGCCCGTGATCGGCAGGCCCCAGGCGCTGGGCCTCGCGGCGAGCGCGCCGCACCCCAACGCGGCGCTGCTGTTCGCCGACTTCGTGCTGTCTCCGGAAGGCCAGGAGCTGTTCAATTCCATGGGGCGGTTTCCCGCGAGCAGCAAGGTGAAGAGCAGGCTGGGCGCGTTTCCCTACCTCATGCTCGATCCCGTGGCGCTGATCGACGAGGACGAAAAATGGCTCAAGCTGTGGAACGAGCTCGTCACGGCCCGATAGGATAGCCATGGGACCGGGGGTCGTGCTGATCGTCGTGGGGAGATTCACGGTCGCTTCGCGGGTCGCGTGCCCCGGGACGATCTGAGAGAACGCCCGATGGAGAGAAAAGTCGTCTCCGCGAGATGCCGGACCCGGCTCTCGTCGGTCGCCAACTCGCTGCGGCTCATCAGGGCGTTCTCCGAGGATCAATACGAGATCGGGATCAGCGATCTCTCCAAGCGCCTGGGACTCGCGAAGAGCACGGTGCATCGCCTCGCCTCGACGCTGCTCGAGCAGGGCATGCTCGAGCAGAACGCGGGCGACGGCAAATACCACCTGGGGCTCGCGCTGTTCGAGCTGGGGACCTTGGTGCGCCGCAAGATGGATTTCACCGTGGAGGCAAGGCCGTTCCTGCGGACGCTCATGGAGAAGACCGGGGAAACGGTGCACCTCGCGATCCTCGACCACGATTCGGTCCTGTACATCATCACCCACGAGAGCAAGCAGGCCCTGCGCATGGGCTCCAAGGTCGGCACCCGCGTGCCGGTGCATTCCACCGCGGTGGGAAAAACGCTGCTCGCGTTCCAGCCCCAGGACGAGATCGAACGCATCATCGCCCTGGGCCTCCCCGCGAGCGCGCCGAATACCCTGGTCGACGCGAAGGCCCTGCTGCGCGAGCTCGCCCTGGTGCGCGCGCGCTGCTACGCCGTCGACGACGAGGAAAGCGAAATCGGGCTTCGCTCCATCGCCGCCCCGATCCGGAGCCACTCCGGCAACGTGGTCGCGGCGATCAGCATCGCCGGTCCCGTGCACCGCATGACGAAAAGAATGCTGCTCGGCTGGGTGCGCGAGCTGGTGGAGGTGGCCGACGCGGTGTCGCGGCGGCTCGGCTGGCAGTCTCCCCGCGTGGACGCGCCGCAGCGGGTGGGGCGAGGCTAGATTCCCAGGCGCTGCCAGATCGTGGAAGTCAGCCCCGCCCGGTTCATGGTGTAGAAGTGCAGGCCGGGCGCGCCCGCTGACAGCAGGCGGTCGCACAGGTCGGTGACCACGTCCAGGCCCAGGCTGCGTATCGACGCGAGGTCGTCGCCGAAGCCCTGCATCTTGAGCCGCAGCCAGCGCGGGATCTCGGCCCCGCAGTTGTCGGAAAAGCGCGCGAGCTGCGAGAAATTTCCGATCGGCATGATTCCGGGAACGATCGGGACCGCGATGCCGAGCGCCTCGCAGTCGTCGATGAAGCGGAAATAGGAATCGGTGTTGAAGAAATACTGGGTGATCGCCGAATCGGCGCCCGCATCGAGCTTGCGCTTGAAATTCGCCAGATCGTCCCTAGGGCTGCGCGCCTGCGGGTGGATTTCGGGATAGCAGGCGACTTCGATGTGGAAATGATCGCCGGTGCGCTCGCGGATGAAGGCGACCAGTTCGCTCGCGTAGCGGAGCTCCCCGGCGCTCGCGGCGCCCGAGGGAAGGTCGCCGCGCAGGGCAACCACGTGATCTATGCCCCTGGCGCGGTACAGATCGAGCGTCGCCGCGACGTCCGCGCGCGTCGCGCCGATGCAGGAGACGTGCGGCGCGGCGGGGTGCCCCGCGGACCGGATCTCGAGCACCGTCTCCAGCGTGCGGTCGCGCGTGGAGCCGCCGGCGCCGTACGTGCAGGAGAAGAACCTCGGCTTGAGCTGCGCGAGCTGCTTCCACGTGGCGCGCAGCTTCTGCATTCCCTCGGGCGTCTTGGGCGGGAAGAACTCGAAGCTGAAAGCGCGGGAGTGATCCTTCTGCGATTCCATGTCAACGCTCGTAGGCGAGATTGAGCGCGAGCCAGCGCTCGGTCTGCTCGAGCGCGAGCGCCTTGCGGCGGGCGTAGTCGGCGGCCTGATCCTCTCCGATCTTGTCCACCGCGAAGTAGCGGGAATCCGGGTGCGAGAGGTAGAAGCCGCTCACGCTCGAGGCGGGAAGCATGGCATAAGTTTCGGTCAGCTCCATGCCCGCCTCGGAGGCATCGAGCAGCTCGAACAGCGGGCCTTTCTCGGTATGGTCGGGGCAGGCGGGATAGCCGGGTGCGGGGCGGATGCCCCGGTATTTTTCCGCGATCAGCTCGGCGCTCGAGAGCTTCTCGTCCGCGGCGTAGCCCCAGTAGTCCCTGCGCACGCGCTCGTGCAGGAGCTCGGTAAAGGCCTCGGCCAGCCGGTCGGCAATGGCTTTCAGCATGATGGCGCCGTAGTCGTCGTGCTTCGCCTCGAAGGCCTTGACCCCGGCGTCGACTCCGAGACCGGCGGTCACGGCGAAGGCCCCGATGTAGTCATGAACGCCCGAGTCCCTCGGAGCGACGAAGTCGGCGAGGCAAAGGTTCGCCCGGTCGGAGGCCTTTTCGGCCTGCTGCCTGAGGCAATGCCACACCATCGCCGCTTCGCGCCGCGATTCGTCGGCGTAGATCTCGATGTCGTCCCCGACGCTCGCGGCGGGGTACAAGCCGAATACGGCGTTCGCCACGAGGGATTTTGCAGCGACGATGCGCTCGAGCATCGCGCGGCCCTCCGCGTAAACGCCGCGCGCCGCCTCGCCGACGACGGGGTCGTCCAGGATTTTCGGGAAGCTCCCGGCGAGGTCCCAGGTCTGGAAGAACGGCGACCAGTCGATGTAGCGCGCGATCTCGGCGAGATCGCAGCCCCGCAGGACCTTGCGGCCGGGAGACCGCGGACGCGGCGGAGCGTAGCCTCGCCAATCGATGCGATGGGCGTTGGCGCGCGCCCGCGCCAGGGTCACGAGGGCCTGCCCCTTCTTGGCCGCGTGCTGCGCGCGGATCCTTTCGTAGTCTTCCCGGACCGATCGCACGTAGTCCTGCTTCGATTCGGCCGAGAGCAAGGCCGAGCACATCGACACCGCCCTGGATGCGTCGGGCCCGTACACGCTCGGCCCCTCGTAGTGTGGGGCGATCCTGACCGCGGTGTGGACGCGCGAAGTGGTCGCCCCGCCGATGAGAAGGGGAATGGTGAAGCCCTGGCGCTGCATCTCGTGCGCGACGTGCGCCATTTCCTCGAGCGACGGCGTGATCAGCCCCGACAAGCCGATCGCGTCGGCTTTCTCGGCGATCGCGGTGTCCAGGATCTTCTGCGCCGGCACCATGACGCCCAGGTTGATCACCTCGAAGTTGTTGCACTGGAGCACGACGGAAACGATGTTCTTGCCGATGTCGTGCACGTCCCCCTTGACGGTCGCGATCACGATCTTTCCGCGCGGTTTCAGGTCCCCGGACCTCTCCTTCTCGGCCTCGATGAAGGGGACGAGATGTGCCACCGCCTGCTTCATGACGCGCGCCGACTTCACCACCTGCGGAAGGAACATCTTTCCGGAACCGAACAGGTCGCCGACGACGTTCATGCCGTCCATGAGCGGGCCTTCGATCACCTGGATCGGCCGCTCGTATTTTAGCCTCGCCTCTTCGGTATCCTCGACGATCCAGTCGACGATGCCTTTCACCAGGGCGTGCGCGAGACGGGCCTCGACCGACGCCTTGCGCCACTCGAGCTCGTCGGCTTCGGTCTTCACCGAGGCTTTCACCGTGGTGGCGAATTCGACCAGGCGCTCCCCGGCGTCGGGGCGGCGGTTGAGCACGACGTCCTCGACGCGTTCGCGCAGCTCCGCGGGGATCTCCTCGTAGACGCCGAGCTGACCGGCGTTGACGATTCCCATGGTCATGCCGGCGCGGATCGCGTGATAGAGGAACACGGTGTGGATCGCCTCGCGCACCGCGTCGTTGCCGCGGAAGGAGAAGGAAACGTTCGACACGCCGCCGGAGACCTTCGCGTGGGGCAGCTCGCGCCGGATCGCGCGCGCCGCCTCGATGTAGTCGCGCCCGTAGTTGTTGTGCTCCTCGATCCCGGTGGCGATCGCGAAGATGTTCGGGTCGAAGATGAGATCTTCCGGCGGGAAACCGATCTCATCGATCAGAATGCGGTAGCAGCGGCGGCAGATGTCGATCCGGCGCTCGAGCGTGTCGGCCTGGCCCTTCTCGTCGAAGGCCATCACGATCACCGCGGCGCCGAAGCGTCGGGCGAGACGCGCGTGCCGCCTGAATTCGGCTTCGCCTTCCTTCAGGGAGATCGAATTGACCACGCACTTGCCCTGGAGGCACTTCAGCCCGGCCTCGATCACCGACCATTTCGACGAGTCGATCATCACCGGCACGCGCGAGATGTCGGGCTCGGTGGCGACCAGCGAGAGGAAAGTCGTCATCGCTCTTTCCGAGTCGAGCATCGCCTCGTCCATGTTGACGTCGATCAGCTGCGCGCCGTTCTCGACCTGCTGGCGCGCCACGGCGAGCCCTTGCTGGTAGTCGCCCGCGAGGATCAGGCGGGCGAAAGCGCGCGAACCGGTGACGTTGGTGCGCTCGCCGACGTTGACGAAGAGCGAGTGCTCGCCGATCGCGAGCGGCTCGAGCCCCGCGAGGCGCATCGCGCGCGGCGCGCGGCGCGGGACCTCCGCTGCGAGCCGGAAGCGGGAAGAGCTC
>DASSJA010000413.1:0-2491 GCA_035691445.1 Burkholderiales bacterium
GTTGAGCGTCACGATCATCGGGAAGGTCAGCGCGAGCGCGACGATCAGAAACAGCCAAGACGCGAGAAACTTGCCGATGATCGCCTGCCAGGCGGCCACGGGCATGGTGAGCAGCAGCTCGATCGTGCCGAGCCGGCGCTCCTCGGACCACAGGCGCATGCCCGCGGCCGGCACGAGAAACAGGGACAGCCAGGGAAGCCAGTTGAAGAACGCTTCGAGCGAGGCTTCGCCGCGCTCGAAAAAACCGCCGAAGGTGAAGGTGAAAAACCCGGCGAGCAGGAGAAAGATCACCAGGAACACGTAGGCGACGGGCGACTCGAAGTAGGCCGCGAGCTCGCGCTTGGCGACCGTCCGGATCGTCGCCCAGGGGCTCCTCACGCCTGCGACTCCTGGTGCACGTCGGATCGCGTGATCGAGCGGAAGAAGTCTTCGAGCCTGCCGCTGGAGGCACGCGCGGCGAGATCCCGGGGCGCGCCGTCCGCTACGACCCGGCCGCGATCGATGATGATCGCCCGGGTGCAGGCCGCTTCCACCTCCTCGAGAATATGCGTGGAGAAGATGATCGCCTTGCTTTCGCCCATCTGGCGTATGAGCGTGCGCATCTCGTGCTTCTGGTTGGGATCGAGCCCATCGGTCGGTTCGTCGAGGATCAGCACCTCGGGGTCGTGGACCAGCGACTGGGCGAGGCAGGTCCGATGACGGAAGCCCTTCGAGAGGGTATCGATGGTCTGCCCCAGCACGCCCTCCAGGTGGCACAGCTCGACCACGCGGCGTATGGCCTCGCGTCGGGCCTCGCCCCGCAGCCCGCGCATCTCGGCGGCGAACGCGAGAAACGACATCACCGACATCTCGGCGTAGGAAGGCGCCGACTCGGGAAGATACCCGACGCGGCGCTTCACCTCGATCGGGTTGTCCTGCACGTCCAGCCCGCAGACCGAGACTCTTCCGGCGCTGGGCGGAATGAAGCCGGTGATCATGCGCATCGTCGTGGATTTGCCCGCGCCGTTGGGTCCGAGGAATCCCAGCACCTCGCCCCGGCCGACCTCGAACGAAACCCCGTCGACCGCGCGCTTCGGCCCGAAGGACTTGCTGAGATTCTCCACCCTGATCACGGCACACCTTTCCCGAAACCACGACAAGCCGGGCAGCGGGCGCTGCCAGCCCCCTACCCGCATACACAGACCTTCGCTCCCGCGCCGAAGTTCCTTGGGCGCGCGGAACCGGATTCTAGCGCACCGGGGGCCGGGCATAGGCAAATCGCCCGGGTGCATGAACCAAAGTGCATTTGCTTATTCAAGGATTTGCGCTTTCAAGCCGCGGCACGATGGCCTTATAATTTTCGTCTTCCGGGCGCCCCCCTCGGGCGGCGCCGAGCCATGCAAAGGATTGCGAGAATGACCCACGTCGTGATCGAGAGCTGCATCAAATGCAAATACACGGATTGCGTCGACGTCTGCCCGGTCGATTGCTTCCACGAGGGGCCCAACATGCTGGTGATCGACCCCGACGAATGCATCGATTGCGCGGTGTGCATCCCCGAGTGTCCCGTCAACGCGATTCTGCCGGAGGAAGACGTGCCCGAGGACCAGAGAAAATTCACGGCGCTCAACGCCGAGCTCGCGAAGATCTGGCCGGTCATCACCGACGCCAAGCCGGGACCCGAGGACGCCGACCAATGGAAGGATACGAAAGACAAGCTCAAGTACCTGGAGCGCTGATGCTCCGCACCGGATGCTAAAGCTTGCTTTCGGCCTTTCCTTCGCCGAGCTCTACCGCCGCGACGGACTAGCGAAGCTCGACACAGCCTTTCTCGACCACCTCGGCGCGGTGGACGCCTCGTGCGCCGGTTCGCTGCAGTCCCGGCTCGCGGCCGCGCGCGACGACCCCTCCGCCCTCGACTCGAAATCGGAGTCCGCGCTGATTCTCGAGATCGCGCCGCACCTCGACGATTTTCTCGCCGAGCTTTTCCGGATCGAGCCGGAATTCCGCGCCCTCTCCGCCCGGCACCACGATCTTGCGCCGCTGTATGCGGTCAAGCGCCAGTTCGTGCAACGGCGCGCGGCGAACAAGGTCAAGGCCGATGAAGCGGCGAAGCTCGAGGGTCCTGCTCTCGAGGTCGAGCTCAAGGATCTCCTCGGCGGGACATTCGACGAGCTGACGTTCGCGCGCAAGGTCTCTCACTGGCTCGCCGACGAAGCAGCCCACACGGCCGAGCTCGACGCCGCGATGAAGTACGCCGCCTGGGCGGTACACACCCCCGCCGGCCGTGAGCGCGTCGCGGCGGGAATCCTGTTCAAGATACCGGCCAAGACGGACCCGCAGAATCTGCTGGTGCACGCCCGGAAGAAGGAACAGGAAGGCGTCGTCACCTACACGATCAAGCCCGAGCACATCCGCAGGCGCGGGGGATTCGCCCTGACCGATCCCGGAACCGATCTGGCCGGCGCCCTGGACCAGGCGAACTACTGCATCTGGTGCCATACGCAGGGCA
>DASSJA010000414.1:0-2029 GCA_035691445.1 Burkholderiales bacterium
CTCGCCCCGACCGCGAGGAGAGCGAACACGAACACCAACAAGAGGATCCGCCTGCCTCGAATCACTCGCGACGAGGGTAACTCCTCACCCCCGAGGTTTCCAGGTGCCGCCCGCGCCGGAGACCCCTCCGGGCTTCTCATCCCGATTCTTCTAAAGGATTCGTTAAGACTGAAGCCGGCTTCTGGGCGGTCTGCTAGGACTGTGCGCCGTGAGGGTCGCCCGCTTCTCCCTGCTGGCCGCGCTGGCCGCTGCCGTCGCCGTCGTCGTGCCTGCGCACGGCCTCTCGAAACCGGGCGCAGCGCGTGTCTGCGCGCCCACGGATTTCGGCGGCCTCGAGGCGGTGTTCGGGCGCAGCAAGACCCAGTCCGCGGTCGCCACCCTGCAGCGGCAGGTTCAGGGCCGCGGCTTCCTGAACACGCAGATCGTCGAGGACTGTCCGGGATTCAAGCTCGTCCTCCGGGGGCTCGAGACCTTCGACATCGGCGTCTCCTTCCAGGCCGAAGCGCGCAAGGAAGGCTTCTTCGTCACGCTCGAGTGCGTCAAGGCCGGTCAGATCGGGCGGCTCGAAGCGGTCTTCGGGCATGGGATCGACAGGACTGCCGCCAACGCGATCGTGTCGCGCGCGGCTGCGGCCGGCTTCCCGGGGCTGAAGCTCCGCAACGACCCGTGCGGAGGCTTCGAGGTGTACGTCGCCGGCTTCAAGACTCCCGCCGAGGCGCAGACCTTCAAGGACAACGCGAAGGCGCGCGGCTTCGACTTCGCGATCGAGACGAACTAGCGGGGCTCGAGACAGAAAGAAGGTCGTCCGCGCCGGTGATACCGCGCACGAACGACCTGTCGAACGGGAGCTTAAGCGCGATCGCCCTTGCGGGCAAGCAACGCCGTTCCCTGCCCTCCCGCGAAGTCCGCAAACTCCGTGAAACCCCGTGAGCCGAGCTCCGCTCGCAGGCGCTCGGACGGCACGTAGATCGGCGTGTCCACTCCGGCGGAGAAAGAGAACAGCGCCTGGCCTCCCGGCGCCAGCACCCGCGACAGCTCGTCGAAGAACGGGATCATGTTCGCGAGCGTGACGAGGTCGAAGCTCGCGTCCGCAAACGGCAGCGCCGACGCGTCGGCGTGCTCGAAGCGAACACGCCCCTCGAGCCCGGCAGGAATCTTCTTGCGCGCCTCGGCGAGCATCCTGTCGGCCATGTCGGCGCCGACCACCTCGACGTCCGGAAAGCGCTGCGCGATCGCGAGCGCGCCCACTCCCGTTCCGGTACCGAGATCGAGCGCCCGCTTCGGGGGAGGGTCGACCGCAGCCAGGGCAGTCTCGTAGGCGAGGAAGCTCGCAGGCGCCCGCATCGTGTCCCACACCGGCGCCAGTGAGTCGAACTGTCGCCGGATCAGGGGCCGGAACAGCCGCCAGAGAAACGGCCTCCGCACCGCTGCGTTGGTGGCGACGCGCGAGAGCTTCCTGCCGAGGCGGTTCGCGAACGGCGGGGTCATACCGCGTCCAGATGAATGCGTAGGTCCTGGCCGTCCACGATCGCGAACATCGCCGCGGCGCTGCCCCCGCTGATCGCGATCGAGAGATTCCTGTACGCATCCTCATAGAGGATGATGTCGCCCGGCCTGGCGTCGGCGAAGGTGCGCGCGACAACGGCGTAGTAGCGCTCCGGCCCGACCTGCAACTCGATGCGTGTACCGGGCACGACACCCGCCTGCTCGAGATGCGATCGGTCGAGGTTCAACTGCACGTTGCCGAAGCGGTCGACCGAGACCACGGTGCAGCGAATTCGCGACGATCCGATCTCGGGCTCGGGTAGGTCGATCCGGGCGAGCGCGTCCGGATCGAGCGGCGGGCCGAGCTCTGCCAACGGGAGCCCCAGCGCGAGATGGGCGGCAGCAGGCGAGAACAGATCGCGCCCGTGAAATGTCCGCGAGACCGACTCGAGCGCGTAGTCCGGGTTCGCGAGCTCGTGCGCGGCGTCGATGCCGCCGAACTTGTCGGCCGCGAGCAGCAGGAGCCCGTTGTCGGGGCCGACAT
>DASSJA010000415.1:0-2116 GCA_035691445.1 Burkholderiales bacterium
GATCGCGCGCGCATCGTGGCCCTTCGCGACCAGGCCGCCGATCAGCGCGCTCGCCATGTTGCCGCCGCCGAGGAAGGCGAGCTTCAGGCCGCGCTCCGCGCCGGGCTTCGCGGCCCGAAAATCGCCGTCCCGACGCGGACCAGGGTCGCGCCTTCCGCGATCGCGAGCTCCAGGTCCTCCGACATGCCCATCGAGAGCGTGTCAAAGCCGAAGCGCTCTTTCAGCGCCTCGTACACGGCGCGCACTTCGCGGAAGCGCTCGCGCGGCGCCCCGGGCTCCGGAATAGCCATCAGCCCGCGAAGGCGCAGGTTCTTCAGCTGAGGAACTTTTTCACAAAGCGGAAGAACCTCCCGGGCCGCGACGCCCGATTTGGTCGCTTCCCCCGAGGCGTTCACCTGGATAAGCACGTTGAGCGGCGCCATCCCCGCGGGGCGCTGCTCCGAGAGCCGGCGTGCGATTTTTTCACTCGCCACAGTTTGCACCCAATCGAAGCGCTCGGCGACCGCGCGGGTCTTGTTGCTCTGGAGCGGGCCGATGAGGTGCCACTCGAGCCCGGGCAGCGCGTCCATCTTGGCCGCGGCCTCCTGCACGTAGTTTTCGCCGAAGGCCGCCTGCCCGGCGAGTCGCGCCTGCTCGATGCGCGCCGCCGGCTGGCCCTTGGAAACGGCCAGCAATATCACAGCCGCCGGGTCGCGCCGCGCCTGCTCGGCGGCGCGCGCCATGCGTGACTTTACTGCTTGCAGGTTGTCGCCAATTGTTGCCATAATGCCCTGAGCCAGCGAGGAAAAACGCATCGCCGCTGTGCATCGGGAGGATTTTAATGGATCTCACAGAGCTGCTTGCCTTCGTCGTCAAGAACAAGGCCTCCGACCTGCATCTCTCGGCCGGCCTGCCGCCGATGATCCGGGTGCACGGCGACGTCAAGCGCATCAACCTGCCGGCCATGGAGCACAAGGACGTGCACGGGATGATCTACGACATCATGAACGACGGGCAGCGCAAGTTCTACGAGGAGAACCTCGAGTGCGACTTCTCGTTCGCGGTGCCGAACCTGGCGCGCTTCCGCGTCAACGCCTTCGTCCAGCAGCGCGGCGCCGCGGCGGTGATGCGGACCATCCCCTCCAAGATCCTGTCGCTCGAGCAGCTCAAGTGCCCGAAGATCTTCGAGGAGCTCGCCGACCAGCCGCGCGGCGTGGTCCTGGTCACCGGGCCGACCGGCTCGGGCAAGTCGACCACGCTCGCGGCGATGATCAACCACAAGAACGAGAACGAGGAAGGCCACATCCTCACCATCGAGGACCCGATCGAGTTCGTCCACGAGTCGAAGAAATGCCTCATCAACCAGCGCGAGGTCGGCCCGCACACGCTGTCGTTCTCCAACGCGCTGAGGAGCGCGCTGCGCGAGGACCCGGACGTGATCCTGGTGGGCGAGATGCGCGACCTGGAGACCATCCGCCTCGCGCTCTCGGGCGCGGAAACGGGCCACCTGGTATTCGGCACGCTGCATACCTCGTCGGCCGCCAAAACCATCGACCGGATCGTCGACGTCTTCCCCGCGGCGGAGAAGGAGATGATCCGCGCCATGATCTCGGAGTCGATCCGCGCCATCATCTCCCAGACGCTGTGCAAGACGAAGGACGGCGCCGGCCGCGTCGCGGCGCATGAAATCATGGTCGGCACGCCGGCGATCCGCAACCTGATCCGCGAGAACAAGATCGCGCAGATGTACTCCGCGATCCAGACCGGGCGCCAGCTGGGCATGCAGACCCTCGACCAGAACCTGCAGGAGTACGTGCAGCGCAACGTGATCTCGAACGCCGAGGCGCGCGGCAAGGCCGCCAACAAGGAAAACTTCCCGGGGGCATAAGCTATGGAACGCGAACAAGCAACCAAATTCATCTACGACCTGCTCCGTGCGCTGATCGCGAAGAAGGGCTCGGACCTCTTCATCACTGCCGGCTTCCCGCCGGCGATGAAGATCGACAGCAAGATGACGCCGGTGTCCTCCACGCCGCTGACGGCGCAGCACACGGCGATGCTGGCGCGCGCGGTGATGAACGACAAGCAGGCCGCGGAGTTCGAGGCGAGCAAGGAGTGCAATTTCGCGATCAACCCG
>DASSJA010000416.1:0-5390 GCA_035691445.1 Burkholderiales bacterium
GACCCAGGACCTGGTGGTGACCGAGGACGATTGCGGCACGCAGAACGGCGTCGCCATGAAGGCGCTCGTCGAAGGCGGCGAGGTCGTCGAGGCCCTGCGCGAGCGCATCCTCGGCCGCACGCTGGCGATCGACCTGCCGCATCCCGAGACTCAGGAAATGCTGTATGGCGCCGGAACGCTCCTGGACGAGGACGAGGTCGATTCGATCGAGGCGCTCGGTATCGACGAGATCAAGGTGCGCACGCCGCTCACCTGCGACACGCGCTGGGGCCTGTGCGCCAAATGCTACGGGCGTGACCTCGCGCGGGGGTCGCTCGTGAACGTCGGCGAGGCGATCGGGGTGATCGCGGCGCAGTCGATCGGCGAGCCCGGCACGCAGCTCACGATGCGCACCTTCCACATCGGCGGCGCGGCTTCGCGCGCAGCGGTCGCGAGCCAGGTCGAGGCGAAGTCGAACGGCACGGTGCGCTTCACGCCGCAGATCCGTTACGTGACCAATCCCAAGGGCGAGAAGGTCGTGATCTCGCGGACCGGCGAGGTTCTGGTCACCGACGACAACGGCCGCGAGCGCGAGCGCCACAAGGTGCCCTACGGCGCCACGCTCCTGGCCGCCGACGGCAAGGCCGTCAAGGCGGGGCAGACGCTCGCCTCGTGGGATCCGCATACCCGGCCGATCATCACCGAGCACGGCGGCCTGGTGCGTTTCGAGCACATCGAGGAGGGCGTCACGGTCGCCAAGCAGATCGACGAGGTCACGGGCCTCTCCACGCTGGTCGTCATCGATCCCAAGCGCCGCGCGGCCGCAGGCAAGGGTCTGCGTCCGCAGGTGAAGCTGCTGAACGAGTCCGGCGAGGAGATCCGTATCGCGGGGACCGACCATCCCATCACCATCACTTTCCAGGTCGGTTCGCTCATCACGGTGAAGGACGGACAACAGGTGCAGGTGGGCGAGGTGCTCGCGCGCGTTCCTCAGGAGACCTCGAAGACCCGCGACATCACCGGGGGCCTGCCGCGCGTGGCGGAGCTGTTCGAGGCGCGCTCACCCAAGGACGCGGGTTTGCTCGCCGAGATCACGGGAACCGTGTCGTTCGGCAAGGACACCAAGGGCAAGCAACGCCTGGTCATCACCGATCTGGAGAGCGTGTCGCACGAGTATCTGATCCCCAAGGACAAGCACGTCATGGCGCACGACGGCCAGGTGGTCAACAAGGGCGAGTTCATCGTCGATGGTCCGGCCGATCCGCACGACATCCTGCGGCTGCAGGGCGTCGAGGCGCTGGCGCGCTACATCACCGACGAGGTGCAGGACGTGTATCGCCTGCAGGGCGTGCGCATCAACGACAAGCACATCGAGGTGATCGTGCGGCAGATGCTGCGCCGCGTGCAGGTCGAGGATCCGGGCGACACCCGCTTCATTCCCGGCGAGCAGGTCGAGCGCGCGGACGTGCTCGAGGAGAACGAGAAGGTTCAGGGCGAGAGCAAGAAGCCGGCGACCTACAGCTACATGCTGCTGGGGATCACCAAGGCGTCGCTGTCGACCGACTCGTTCATCTCCGCAGCCTCCTTCCAGGAGACGACGCGCGTGCTCACCGAAGCCGCCATCATGGGCAAGAAGGACGACCTGCGCGGACTCAAGGAGAACGTCATCGTGGGCCGCCTGATCCCGGCGGGGACGGGCCTCGCGTACCACAGCGCTCGCAAGAACGCGCCGCCGGCGCAGCTCTTCGAAGAGGGGACGCCGGCCGCCGAGACGGAGGCGCCGGCTCACACCGAGAACGCCTGAGGATCGCCCGTCATGAAGACCGGCGGAAAGCTGCGGCAGGCGTTCCTTCCCTTCCTCCTTACGCTGGCCGCGGCGCTTGCTCCGGGGCCTGCGTCCGCGCAGGCGCCGGAAGCCTGGCCGAGCAGGCCCATCCGGCTCATCCTGCCGTTTCCGCCCGGCGGCCCCACCGACATCCTGGGGCGCATGGTCGCCGACCGCCTCACGGCGAGTCTCGGCCAGCCGGTGATCGTCGAAAATCGCGGTGGCGCGGGTGGCAACATCGGCGCCGAAGCCGCCGCGAAGTCCGCGCCGGACGGCTACACGCTCCTCTTGGTGTCGAACCCGATCGTGATCAGCCCCAGCCTGTACAGCAAGCTCAACTACGATCCGCAGAGGGATTTCGCTCCGGTCAGCCTGCTCGCGACGGTGCCCAACGTGATGGTGACCTATCCTTCGCTGGGGGTGAACACCCTGCAGGAATTCATCGCGCTCGCGAAGAGCAAGCCGGGAATGAACTTCGGATCCGGCGGCGCCGGGACCTCCAACCACGCCGCTGGCGAGCTGTTCAACATCCTCGCCGGAGTGAAGCTGGTGCATGTTCCCTACAAGGGCGTGAACCTGGCGATGAACGACGTGCTCGCCGGCCGGATCCAGCTCGTCGTGATCGGCGTTCCCGCCGCCGGACCGCATATCAAGGCCGGGCGGCTGCGCGCGCTCGCCGTCATCGCTCCTCACCGACTGCCGGCGTTCCCGGACGTGCCGACCGTCGCCGAGGCGGGGCTGCCCACTTTCGAAGTGACGACCTTCTACGGCATGCTCGCGCCGGCCGCCACGCCGAAGCCCATCGTCAGCCGCCTCAACGCCGAGCTCGTGCGCATCATGCACTCAGTGGAGCTCAAGGAACGGCTCGCCGCCATGGCGACCGATCCGGCGACCGGCACGCCCGAGGAGTTCGGCGATTTCCTCAGGCGGGAGACGGCGAAGTGGGGCGAAGTCGTGCGCAAGGCCGGTCTGAAAGTCGACTGAGCTTCTACTGCTTCGAGGCTTCGACGCGCTGCCGCAGCAATTCGGCGAACGCGTCGCCGGTGATCGGCTTGCTGAAAAAGTAGCCCTGCATCTCGTCGCAGGAGTGGTCCTGCAGGAAGGTCTGCTGCTCCTGCGTCTCGACTCCTTCCGCGACGATGGTGAGATTCAGGCTCTTGCCCATGGCGATGATGGCCTCGGTGATCGCCTTGTCCTCGAGATCCTCGGGCAGATCGCGGATGAACGAGCGATCGACCTTGAGCGTGTCGATGGGGAAGCGCTTTAGGTGCGTGAGCGAGGAGTAGCCCACGCCAAAGTCGTCGATCGCGAGACGTACGCCCATTTTCTTGATCTCGTTGAGAACCCTGCCCGCGCGCTCGGTGTTCTGGATCACCATGCTTTCGGTCAGCTCGAGCTCCAGCAACTCCGCCTGCAGGCCGGTGCTCTTCAGGACCGTGGCGATGTCCTCGACCAGATCCTCGTCGGCGAACTGACGCGCCGAGAGGTTCACGGCCATGTGAACGGGAGGCAGGCCTTGCTGCTGCCAGGCGACGTTCTGCGCGCACGCCGTATGAAGCACCCATTTCCCTATCGGCACGATCAGCCCCGTTTCCTCGGCCAAGGGTATGAACTGGGCCGGTGGCACCATGCCCATCTCCGGATGCTGCCAGCGCACCAGTGCTTCCACGCCGGTGATCTTTCCGGTGCGCAGATCGACCTTCGCTTGGTAGTGGAGGATGAACTCGCTGCGCTCCAGGCCTCTTCGCAGGCTCGTTTCCAGTGCGAGCCGCTCGAAGGAGTGAACATTCATCTCCTCGGAGTAGAACTTGTACGTGTTCTTGCCGTCCTCCTTCGCGCGGTACATGGCGATGTCCGCGTTTTTCATCAGCGCCAGCTCGTCCTGCGCTTCGGAAGGGAACATGCAGATGCCTATGCTCGCCGACACCCGGCACTCCTGCCCCTGAATGGTCAGGGGATGGATGAGCGCGGAAAGCACCTTGCGGGCCACTGAGGCGACTTGCTTTGCCTCACCGACCTCCTGCACCAGCACGACGAACTCGTCACCGCCCAGCCGGGCCACGACGTCGCTCGTGCGCACTGTTTCGGTGAGGCGCGTGCCCATCTCCTGCAGCAGCTTGTCCCCCGCGTCGTGGCCGAGGGTGTCGTTGATGTTCTTGAAGCGATCGAGGTCGATGAACAGGATCGCGAAACTGCGGTTGTAGCGGCGCGCGTTCTGGATCGAGATGTTCAGGACCTCGCTGAACATGGCCCGGTTGGGAAGCGCGGTAAGAGCGTCGTGACTGGCGAGGAACTGGATGCGCTCCTCGTCGTGCTTGCGCTCCGTGATGTCCTTGCCGACGCCCCGGTAGCCCCTGAAAGCGCCGGACGAATCGAACATGGGCTCGCCGCTGATGCTGATCCAGATCTTGTTGCCGGACTCGTCCAGCCGGCAAAGCTCCATGTCGCGGAACTCCTTGTGCGCCTCGAGGAGCGCGATGTGCTCCGCCCACTGGTCCACCGTCATGTTGATATAGTTTTGCTCCCAGCGCTTCTTGCCGATGGCCGGAAAGGTCTTGACGTTGACGCGTTTTGAGCCGGTCCCGCTCATCGAGGTAAAGCGGAACTGCTCGTCCTGTTCCCAGTACATGTCCGAGGAGAGCTCGGTGAGCCTGCGGAAACGCTCCTCGCTGTGGCGCACCACCTCTTCCGCCCGCTTGCGCTCGAGAAACTGCCCGATCTGGGCGCCGATGATGCGCGCGGCCTGAAGGAGCCGCTCGTCGGGCTGGCGGATTTCACGGCTGGTGAAGGACAGCACGCCCAGACTCCTGCCGCCGGACATCACCGGGAACATGAAGGCGCCGCGCATGCCATGGTCGTTCGCCATCATGTTCTGATAGACGACGCGCGGGTCCTGGGTGACATCGGCGACCCACAGCGGCTCGCCCGCGCCGGCCTTGCCGACTATCCCGGTCCCCGGAGCGAAGGTCCGGTCGGCCGAGTAGGCGATGAAGCGGTCCAAGGCCGGGCTCGGCAGATACCAGCTTTCCGAGAAGCGGAACAAGCCTGCCGCCTCGTCCTTGCGGAAATACCGGCCGCATTCCCAGCCCTGGCTTTCGCACATCACGCGCATCACCGCCTTGAGTGCCCCGCCGACGCTTTCGGCTTCGGTCAGGCAGCGGGTGACGGCGTGCTCGATCGCCTGCACCGCCTCGGCGCGCTTGCGCGCCGTGATGTTCTTGCTGATGCCGCGGTAGCCGATGAAATTGCCGGAATCGTCGAACATCGGCGCGCCGCTGATGCTGACCCAGAATGCCTCGCCTGCCGCGTTCTTCCTTCCCAGCTCCAGGTCGCGGAAGGGCTGGCGCGCGTCCATGACCGCCTTGTGGGCGGTCCAGTCGGCCTCCGTCATGTTGAAGGAGACCTCGTCCCAGCGCCGCTTGCCGATCAGGCGCATCGGGGTTGTCATGTTGCTTCCGGAAAACGACGTAAAGCGGTATTCGGCGTCCTGCGTCCAGTACAGATCCGAGGACAGCTCGGTCAGGGCGCGGAAATTCTCCTCGCGCTCCCGCAGCACCCTTTCCGCCTGCTTGCGCTGGGCGAATTG
>DASSJA010000417.1:0-5314 GCA_035691445.1 Burkholderiales bacterium
TCAAGGTCGTCGCCTCGATAGAGCGGCCGCCCCGCGGTCAGCCGGGGTCAGCAAACGACGATGCCCTCCGTTTTGCCCGCAGTTGCTACGATCACCTGGCTGGCCAGGTTGGCGTAGCGGTTACCGACGCACTTGTGGCTGCAGGACATATCGTACTCACCGATGAGGGTGGTGAGGTCACGCCTTCGGGCGGGCGGTTCCTCTCCGCGTTCGGCGCTGACCTGAGGGAGAGGACTCGGCGGATTTTCTGCCAGCCTTGCCTCGACTGGAGCGAGCGCCGTTATCACCTCAAGGGACTCGTCGGAGCTCGGATTCTGGATCGTCTATTGAAGCTCGAATGGCTCAAATGTGTGGCGGGCAGCCGTGCACTTCAACTAACGTCGTCCGGCAGGGCGGGATTGTCCGAAGTCTTTCATATCGAGATCAACGAGGATGGCGTTGCAGCATCGAGTCCAATGGAGAGCACGAGCTCGTGGGGTTCGCAGGCGGCGCGCCCAGGCTACGTCGCTTGACCTATTCCATCGGAAATTTCTTCCCTTAGTTGGATGTCCGCTTTTGGCCGTTTGCCGACATCCGCGTGCCGCACGTAAGTTCGCAGGGCTCGTCCAGCACGGGACCAAACCGAGCACCATATGTGCAGGTGCCCAAGCTCGGCAGATCAGGAACTTACAATTGGAAAACTTAGAGAGCTGTAGTTATGCAGGCACGCTCGACCGAGCGACTGCTTGACTTGATGGTCGGGGCGGCGAGATTCGAACTCGCGACCACCTGCACCCCATGCAGGTACGCTACCAGGCTGCGCTACGCCCCGAAGTGGCAAAAGTATATCAGCGGGTGAAGGAGAACGCCTCTTCAGCGCAGCAATTCGATGACGTTCTTCAGTTCCTGCTTGAGTACCGCAAGGTTAACACCCCGGGTCTCGTGAGGGCGCGACGATGAGCCCGCGGATGACATCGAGCGCGAGGGTGTTGCGCTCAGACTCTCGTCGAGGCGATTGCGCGCACCGCTGATGGTGAATCCCTGCTCGTAGAGGAGCTCACGGATGCGGCGGATGAGCAGCACTTCGTGATGCTGGTAGTAGCGGCGGTTGCCGCGCCGCTTGACCGGGCGGAGTTGCGTGAATTCCTGCTCCCAGTAGCGGAGCACGTGCGGTTTGACCCCGCATAGCTCGCTCACCTCCCCGATGGTGAAGTAACGCTTGGCCGGGATAGGTGGCAGGCTATCCTTGGTCGCCTTGCTTTCCATGGGTTTGCTCGACCAGCGCCTTGAGCTTCTGGCTGGCGTGGAAAGTGACCACGCGCCGAGCTGTGATGGGAATCTCTTCACCGGTCTTGGGATTACGGCCGGGCCGCTGCGGCTTGTCGCGCAATTGGAAATTGCCGAAACCGGATAGTTTGACGCTCTCGCCGCTTTCGAGCGCCAGGCGGATCTCTTCGAAGAACGTCTCGACCATGTCCTTCGCTTCGCGCTTGTTCAGACCGACTTTCTCAAAAAGCATGTCCGCCAGCTCGGCTTTTGTCAGCGTCATTTCTGCTCCCTTGGAAGGCCAGAAGCGCCCTCCACTGCATTACTTAAGTACGTAATTTAGCACCGAATTTCGCGGCGAGAAGCTCAGTTAGTTGCGCCATTGCGGCGTCCGCTTCCGCATCGGTCAACGTCCTTGCAGTATCTTGCATAACTACCCGAAATGCAAGGCTTTTTTTACCCCTTTCTACACCTTTACCGCGGTAAAAGTCAAACAAGCGTATTTCCTGCACAAAAGGGGGTCGATTTCGCTCCATTTCCTCCAGAATCCTAGCCGCCGGGAGGCCCTCGTCGAACTCCATGGCCCGGTCGCGGATGACCGCGGGGTACTTCGATACTTCCCGGTACCGCGGCAGGCCGACCTCCGCGATCGCTTCCGCATCCAGCTCAAACAAGGCAGCTGGCAGGGGCAGGCCGTATTTCTGCTGCCACCTGGGGTGCAGCTCGCCCACCCAGCCGATGGGCGCCCCGTCGAGAGTAACGCGCGCCGACCGCCCCGGGTGCAGAGCGGCGTGGGGCGCCGCCTCGTACCGGGCCACCCGGGGAGCCAGCAGCGACTCCACATCCGCCTTGGCGTCGTAGAAATCGACTGGGCGCTTGTCGCGGACACCCCATTGCTCCTCGAGAGCCAGGCCGTAGGCCACCGCCCCTATCCTCGTGGGCTGCCGGACCCCGGCCACCTCCTGCTCGCCCTCGATCGCCGAGGGATCGCGCAAATACACCCGCCCCAGCTCGAAAACCCGGACGCGCGGTGCCTTGCGCGCGAGGTTGTAGGCGACGTTCGCGACGAGGCTGCCGATCAGGGTCGTGCGCATCACCGCAAGATTGTTCGCAATCGGGTTGAGCACGCGGATGGGATTCGACTTGCCGGCGAAATCCGCCTCCCACTGCGGGTCGACGAAGCTGAAGTTGATCGCCTCCTGGTAGTCGGCGTCGGCGAGCCGCTGCCGCAACCCATGCCGGGGGCGGTAGGCCTCGCGCAGCGGGCGCATTGCGACCGGCGCGCGAGGCGGACGCGCGGGGATGCGGTCGAAACCGTGGACGCGTGCCACCTCCTCGACGAGATCCTCCTCGATCTCGACGTCGAAGCGGTACGAGGGCGGCGTGACCAGGAAGGTGTCGCCTTCGCGCGAATACGTGAGGCCCAGCCGGCCGAAGATGTCGGCCATCTCGGCGGCGGGAACCGGCATGCCGAGAATCTTGTGTGCGCGCGCCACTCGCATGCGCACCGGCCTGCGCACGGGCAGCTTCGCCACGGAATCCACGGTCGGGCCGGGCTCTCCCCCGCAGACGTCCAGGATGAGCCGCGTCGCGCGCTCGATTCCGGCAACGTTGTTGTCGAAATCGACGCCGCGCTCGAAGCGGTGCGAGGCGTCGCTCGCAAAGTTGTAGCGACGCGCGCGCCCCGCGATCGCGTCCGGGTAGAAGAACGCAGACTCAAGAAAGATGTTCCGGGTCGTGAGCCCGGCCTTGGTCGAATCTCCACCCATGATGCCACCCAGACCGATCACGCCGGAGCCGTCAGCAATGCAGAGCACGTTCTCGTCGACCTCCACCGTCATCTCGTTGAGCAGCTTCACGCGCTCGCCCTTGCGCCCGAATCGCACATCGATACCCCCCGTAAGCTTGTCGAGGTCGTAGACGTGTAGCGGCCGCCCGAGCTCCAACATCACGTAGTTCGTGACATCCACCAGCGCGGAAATTGAGCGCTGGCCGGCGCGCTCGAGGCGCTCCTTCATCCAGGCAGGTGTGGGGGCGCCGGCGTCGAGGTTGCGGATCACCCGGCCGGCGAAGCGGCCGCAGCCGGATGGGTCGCTGATCTTCACGGGGAACCGGGCGTCCGTCGCGGCGGGGACCGGTTTGATGTCGGGCGCCTGTAGCTTCGTCCTCGTCAAGGCGGAGACCTCGCGGGCGACCCCGAGGACCGAGAGGCAGTCCGCGCGATTCGGGGTGAGTTTGAAGGTAAACACGCGGTCGTCGAGCCCGAGCGCCTCGCGCACGTCAAGCCCGAGCGGAGCATCGGCGGGCAGCACGATCAGTCCGCTGTGGTCGTCCGACAGCCCGAGCTCGCGCGCCGAGCACAACATGCCTCGGCTTTCGACGCCGCGCATGGAAACCGCCTTGATCGCGAGTCCCCCGGGCAGTGTGGCCCCGACCAGCGCAAGGGGCGCTTTCATGCCCGCGACGACGTTGGGCGCCCCGCACACCACGGTGAGCGCCTCGCCCTTTCCGGCGTCCACGGTGCACACGGTCAGGCGGTCGGCGCCGGAGTGCTTCCGCACGGCGCGCACCTGGCCCACGACCACCCCGGAGAACGGCGGCGCTACGGGGGCGCAGGTCTCGACCTCGACGCCGGACATGGTAAGCAGGCGCGCGAGCTCGTCCGATCCGACGGGCGGGTCGACGAAAGTACGCAGCCAGCGCTCGGAGAACTGCATGGTCAGGCGAATTGCCGCAAGAAGCGCAGATCGTTCTCGAAAAACAGCCGCAGGTCGTCAACGCCGTAGCGCAGCATGGTGAGGCGCTCCAGCCCAGAGCCGAACGCGAAGCCGATGTGGCGCTCAGGATCGAGGCCGTAGTTGCGCACCACGTTCGGATGCACCTGCCCGGCGCCGGAAATCTCGAGCCACTTCCCCTGATTCGGACCCGAGGCGAACATCATGTCGATTTCAGCGGAGGGCTCGGTGAAGGGAAAGAAAGACGGGCGGAAGCGCACCTGCAGGTCGTCGGTTTCGAAGAACCGCCGCAGGAAGTCGATGTAGACTCCCTTCAGATCCGCGAAGCTTACGTCCTCGTCGATCCACAGGCCTTCGACCTGGTGGAACATCGGCGAATGCGTTGCGTCCGAATCAACCCGGTAAACGCGCCCCGGGGCGATCACTTTGATCGGCGGCCGGTGGGAACGCGCGTAGCGCACCTGGATCGGGCTTGTGTGTGTACGCAGCAGCAGCCCCCCCTCGACGTAGAACGTGTCGTGCATCGAGCGCGCCGGGTGATTCTCGGGTTGATTGAGAGCGGTGAAGTTGTACCAGTCCGTTTCGATCTCGGGGCCATCGGCGACGGCGAATCCTATCGAACCGAAGATCGCCTCGATGCGTTGCCAGGTGCGTATCACCGGGTGAATGCTGCCGGTGCCCCTGCCACGCCCCGGAAGAGTCACATCGAGCACCCCCTCGGCGAGGCGGGCGTTGAGCTTCGCTGCGGTCAGGGCTTCGCGGCGCGCGACTAGCGCCGCCTCGATGCGGTCCTTCGCCGAGTTAATGCGCGCCCCGGCCTCGCGCCGCTCGGCTGGCGGAAGGCGCGCGACCTCCTTCATCGCATCCGGGATCGCGCCGGATTTGAGGTAGCGCGCCTTGATCCTCTCGAGCTCCGCGGCGTCGGTGACGGCGCCGAACCGGGCGATCGCTTCGGTAACGAGTTTGTCGAGGTCAGTCATGAAACGTATTGCCCTCGCCGTGCGGAGGGTGGCCGTGCTTTGCGCCGCTCCCCCGGCACCGGGAGAGCACTCAACCAGGCATTACGCGCCGAGCTTGGCCTTCGCCTGACCCGCGAGTTGCGCAAAAGCGGTCTTGTCAGCGACGGCAAGGTCGGCAAGCACCTTGCGATCTACTTCGATGGATGCCTTTTTCAGGCCGTGCATGAATGTCGAATACGTCATACCGTGCTCGCGCACGGCCGCGTTGATCCGCGCAATCCAGAGGGCGCGAAACTGACGCTTACGCTGCTTGCGGTCGCGGTAGGCATACTGCCGCGCCTTCATCACCGCCTCTTTGGCAATGTTGAATACATT
>DASSJA010000418.1:0-2185 GCA_035691445.1 Burkholderiales bacterium
CTGAATGTCGCTCGCGCGTTGACGGGCCAGAGATCTCAGTCCGGCTGGTCCAAATGAGATGGTGTTATGGATACAGGTGAGGAAATCATATGAACAACCAGTCTTCCCGTTCTCCAATCTCCCTGCGCTTCGCGCTTGCTCTGTCCGCGCTGGTCGCGCTTCCGCTAGGCGCGGTGGCGGTCGCACATGCCGACGACCTCGTTGGCGTCTACCTGGGCGCGGCCTTCGGACAGTCGCATGTGCGCGCGCGGCCCACCATTCCCGGTGTGGGCCCGATCGGGGATCTCGACGCGACTCACAGCGCCTTCAAGGGCATGGTCGGCGTACGGCTCCTGTCCTTTCTCGGAGCGGAGGTGGCCTACATGGATTTGGGCAAGGTCTCCGGCACGGGCGGAGAGCAGTTCACAGGACCCCAATACGACACGCTCGTGGGCTCCGAGCAAGCCTCGCAGAGGGGCGAAGCCGCCTTCGCGGTGCTTTATCTTCCGGTGCCGATCGTCGATGTCTACGTGAAGGCGGGACTGTCCCGCATCAAGACCGACTTTACCTCGACATACGAGGAGTTCATTCCCGGGGCGGGCACGTGTCAGATCGGCCACCCGAACTGCTCGATAGTGGGTGTCTTCACCACGACGCATGATTCCACCGACACCTCGTTCGCTTACGGCGCCGGACTCCAATGGAAACTGGGCAACTGGGCCGTGCGCGGCGAGTACGAGCGCTTCGACGCCGCCGGCGCGAATCCGACCCTGTTCTCGATTGGAATGAGTTACTGGGTTCTATAGGTATCCCCGGGGCGCCGCGACCGCTCCGGGCTATACTGCCCCTGCCACTAACGGCAGCCGATCCTGTCGACCGGCGTGGCCCTCAGGTCATATGGCAGCAACGTTGGAAAAACGGAAAGGTCACCGAAGGCGTCGCAACGACCCCGAGGGACTGCGGGCACGGGTCCTGGATCAGGCGGCCAGGCTCTTCCAGGAGCGCGGCTATCACTCCACATCCATGCACGACGTGATGCATGCGACGGGAGTCTCCGCGGGCGCGCTGCATCACCATTTTCCCACCAAGAAGTCCCTTGCGCTGGCCGTCCTGGCGGATCGCGTGCGGCCCGCGGTTCGTGAGGCCTGGATCGATCCGGTTCGGGAAGCGCCGGCGCTGGGAAAGGGCGTCGCGGAGGTTTTCGAGAGCATCATCGCCGGGATACGCTCGCGGGGCTCCGTCATGGGATGTCCCTTGAACAACCTTGCGCTGGAGCTCGCACTCACCGACGCCGACCTTCGGCGAGGCATCGAGAGCATCTTCTCGGAGTGGCGGGCCGTTCTCACCGAGCGCATCGGCGCCACGCGGGGCGGGGCGCGACTCGATCCTCAAGGCCGTGCCGCCGCCGCGAATTTCGTGATCTCGGCGTATTCGGGCGCGATGAATATGGCAAAGGCGACGCAGAGCGCGGCGCCGCTCGCCGACGCCCTGCAGCTCCTCTCACATTGGATGACTGATCACCGACTGGCCTCCTGAGCTTCCCTTGACAGGGCCGAGGCTCGAGTGCAAAGTCGCAACAAACCGGACGACCGGTCTGTTCTGAGGAGCTTAAATGCGACGACCCGTCCTGACGCTCTGCGCCGTGCTCACCGCGGGCATATCGGGTCTGGCCTTCGCCCAGGCCAGCCCGGCTCCCAGCCCGGCTCCCGCGTCCGAGGACGCGCAGGCGCGTGCTTTCGATTTCCTCATGGGTACCTGGAACGTACAGAACACCTTCCTCGCCAAGCGCCTGCAGCACTCGCACCAGTGGCTCAAGTTTCAGGCGACCGACATCGAAAGCCCGTTGCGCACGGGGACCGGCAATCTCGAGTACTACCTGACGAACCAGTGGCCGGGCCTCGTCGGCATGGCGCTCCGACTGTACGATCCCCACGCTCATCAATGGACGATCTACTGGAGCGACAATCGCTTCAGCCGGGGAGTGCTGCAACCGCCCGTGTCGGGCACGTTCAAGGACGGCGTCGGGGTGTTCGAAGGGCCCGATCACGTCGGTGCCATCCCGATCACGGTGCGCTACACGTGGCGCAACATCGATCACGACCATGCCCGCTGGACTCAGGCCTTCTCCCGCGACCAAGGCCGCATCTGGGAAACCAACTGGATCATGGAGTTCACCCGTACCTCGGAGAATGCCAATGCTGCGACG
>DASSJA010000419.1:0-2184 GCA_035691445.1 Burkholderiales bacterium
CGATATACCACAACGCGAAAGGGAAGAAACCATGAACGCACCGGTCGATTTCAAGGCGATAGAAGGGATGTTCAAGCGGGAGTACAAGCAGATCGAAGTCAAATTCGAACCCGAGTACGCCACAGCCTGGACTTATCTGAATCCCTCGGGGGTACCGTGCTTCAACCTGGGGCTGCTCGACGAGCTGCGCGCTCACGACGAGGGGATCGAGGCGAACGGAGGGCGCTTGCTGCACGAAGGTGACCTGCGCCAGATCCGGTACTACGTGGTGGCCTCGAAGACCGAGAATATTTTCAACTTCGGAGGGGACCTGGCGCTGTTCGTCCGGCTGGTCAAGTCCCGGGATCGCGACGCGCTGGCGCACTACGCGAGGCTATGCGTCCGCAACATGTATTCGCGGATCTGCAATTACAACAGCCCGATGACGACGATCTCCCTGGTGCAGGGAGAGGCTCTTGGCGGCGGATTCGAGACCGTGCTTTCCTCCAACGTCATCATCGCGGAGCGCTGCGCGCGCATGGGCATGCCCGAGATCCTCTTCAACCTGTTTCCCGGCATGGGCGCCTACAGCCTGCTCGCCCGGCGCCTGGGAATGAAGCGCGCCGAGGAGATGATCTTTTCCGGTCGCATCTTTACCGCGGCCGAGCTCCACGAGGCGGGAATTGTGGACATCCTGGTCGACGACGGCCTCGGCGAAACCGCGGTGTACGACTATATCCGCGGGAACGAGCGGCGGCGCAACGGGATGCAAGCCGTATTCAGCTGCCGCCAGCATTTCCACCCGGTTACTTATGACGAGTTGCTCAACATCACCAACGTCTGGGTCGATGCGGCCATGCGCCTGGAAGAGAAGGATCTGAAGCTTATGACCCGCCTGGTGAGCTCGCAGCTCAGGCGCATCGGGGGCGGTGCCGCCGCGAGCACTCCGGCCGCGGTGATAACCGAGAAGGCGATGCCGAAAACCGTGGAGATGCCGGAGGCCGTTCAGTACGCGTTCGCCTGAGCGCGGGCTGCGGACGTCCTCGGAACTTGTGCAGCATGTCCGCTGCAAAGGCGGACGCGTAAAAAGTTTGGGCAAAACGCCGGGCCGTTTCCGTTCCGTCCTGACCGGTGCGTTCGGAAACGACCCGGCGGTCTTGCGCGCGGCTAGCGCGCCGCGCTCTGGCGCTTCTTGAGGTACTCGAGCAGGGAAGCCCGAGCCTGCTGGAACTGATCCCGCACGACCTTCAAAACACGCGCACCGCTCGCCCCGAGCTCCGAGGGCGTCTGAGTGTTGATTCCGGCGCACGTGCTGCACAGCTGCTCGGCGCCAAGCGTAACGGCCGAACCCTTCATCGCGTGCACGAGGTCTCTCAGCGCTTCGCATTGTTCGGAGGCAACCGCCGCCTCCATCTGCCTCAGGAGGGCCTCGCCATCCTGAATGAATCCGTTGACGAGCTCCTGCATGAAGGAGCCGCCGGAGCTGATCAGCTCGAGCTCCGCTAGCGCGGCGGGATTGATGACCGCCAGTGCTCCGTCAGCGCCGTCCTTGGCCGCGGGCGGAGCACTCGCGCGCTTTGCGACCAGGCTTGCGATGGTATCGAGCAGGCGCCGTGCCTCGACGGGCTTGGGCAGGAAAGCGTCGATACCCGCATCTTCGCATTCCTTCATCGTCTCGGAAGTTACATCCGCCGACAGCATGATGATCGGAACGTGCATCGACTCGGGGTCCATGAAGCGGTAAGCCCGCGCGGCATCCAGCCCGCCGAGCTGCGGCATGTTCAGGTCCATGACGATGACGTCGAAGCGCTCGTTTTCCAGTATGTCCAGGGCCTGCTCTCCGTCTCCGACGACACGCACGGTGTGTCCTGCGCGCTCGAGAATCCCCATGGTCACGCGCTGATTGACGATATTGTCCTCCGCGACCAATATCTGGTAGCGCCGGCGGTTCGAATCCCGGGCCGCAAAGTAGTCGCTGAGCGAAATGACGCCTTCCTGCCCCCCCTGCACCGCGGTGGCCGAATGGATGGCGTTGAAAAGCAACCGTTTCTGGAAGGGCATTTCCAGAACTGCCGCAAACCCGCTCGCCAGCGCTTCCGCCTGGCGAATTTCCGAGACCCCGGGAGTGCACAGGACCATCGGAGGCGCCTTCTGACCGCGGTTGTTGCGAAGCTGGGCAGGAATTCGTCCCGACTCGACGGCGTC
>DASSJA010000420.1:0-6242 GCA_035691445.1 Burkholderiales bacterium
TCCGTCCTCAAGGAGCTGCTGGAGAACAGCTTCGACGCGGGCGCGACCGAGATCGGCGTCGCGCTCGGTGAAGGCGGGGTCAAGCAGATCCGCGTGGTCGACAACGGCAGCGGCGTGCCCGAGGACGACCTTCCGATGGCCTTCGCGCGCCACGCAACCAGCAAGATCGCTTCGCTCGAGGACCTCGAACAGGTTCGTTCGCTGGGATTTCGCGGCGAAGCCCTGGCGAGCATCGCCTCGGTCGCGCGCGTCTCGATGACGAGCCGGGCCCGGGATGCCGCCCGTGCCTTCGGCGTGAGCGCGGAAGGCGGCAGCATCGGGGCAATCGAGCCCGCCGCGCAACCCGGCGGGACCGCCGTCGAGGTCAACGATCTGTACTACAACACCCCCGCGAGGCGCAAATTCCTGAAGAGCGAGGCCACCGAATTCGCCCATTGCGAGGAGGTATTCACGCGCGCGGCGCTGTCGCGGCCCGATGTCGCTCTTACCCTGAGGCACAACGGCCGGCTGATAGGGCGATTCGCGCCCGCGAATCCCGCGCAGCGGGTCGAGGCGGCGCTCGGCGCCGAGTTCGCGCGCTCGATGCGTGCGATCGCGGCGAACGGAGGTGTCCTGAGCCTTTCCGGGTTCGCCGGCTCGCCCGGCTACACGCGCGCCTCGCGCGACGCCCAGTTTCTGTACGTGAACGGGCGCTTCGTGCGCGACAAGCTGCTCGCGCACGCCCTGCGCGAGGCGTATCGCGACGTCCTGCACGGCGAGCGCCATCCGGCGTACGTGCTGTTCCTCGAGATCGACCCGCGCAGCGTGGACGTCAACGTCCATCCGGCGAAGATAGAAATCCGATTCCGCGACTCGCGCGCCGTGCATCAGTTCGTGTTTCATGCGGTCGCCAAGGGCCTTTCGGGCACCGCGGCCGAGACTCCGCCGGCAACCGCCGCGCCGGTCGTGACGGGACACTCCCTGCGCCCGGTCGCCGACCAGGCCGCGCTCGGATTGGCGCAGCCCGTGGCGCGCTACACCGCCATGTTCGCGGGCCGGAGAACGAACTCCGAACCGGCCGCGGACGCGGCTCCCGAGGGTGCGAGCGCGCCGGACGCACAAACTCTCGGCTTCGCGCTCGCGCAGCTGCACGGGATCTACATCCTCGCTCAGAACCGGCACGGCCTCGTGCTCGTCGACATGCACGCCGCGCACGAGCGCATTCTCTACGAGAGGCTCAAGGCGGCGCTCGACTCGCGCGCCATGAACACGCAGAAGCTGCTCATTCCCGCCACGTTCCACGCCGACCGGCTGGACGTGGCCACGGCGGAGGAGCATGGCGCCACGATGAACCTGCTCGGTTTCGACGTCGCGGCGATCTCTCCGTTCGCCCTCGCGGTGCGCGCGGTCCCGGCCATGCTCGCCGACGCCGACGCGGCGGGACTCTCGCGCGCGCTGCTCAGGGACATCCGGGAATACGGCGCGAGCCGCGTGCTGACCGAGCGCCGCGACGAGCTGCTGGGGACCATGGCCTGCCACGGCGCCGTGCGCGCCCATCGAGCGCTGACGATTCCCGAAATGAACGCGCTGCTGCGCGAGATGGAAGAGACGGAGCGCTCGGGCCAGTGCAACCACGGACGCCCGACCTGGTACCAGATGAGCCTTGCGGACCTGGACAGGCTTTTTCTTCGGGGACGGTAGCGCGGTTGACCAAGCTGCCTCCGGCAGTCCTGCTCATGGGTCCGACGGCGAGCGGCAAGACGCCGCTCGCGCTCGCCCTCGCCCGGACCCTGCCGATGGAGATCATCAGCGTCGATTCGGCGCAGATCTACCGCGGCATGGACGTGGGGACGGCGAAGCCCTCGCTCTCGGAGCGCGAGGCGGTTCCGCATCATCTGATCGACGTCATCGCTCCGACCGAGACCTATTCCGCGGCCCGCTTCCGTGCGGATGCGCTGCGCCTGATGAAGGAGATCACCGCGCGGGAGCGCATCCCCCTGCTCGCCGGGGGCACGATGCTCTACTTCAAGGCGCTCCGCGAAGGCCTGTCGGAGCTGCCCGAGTCGGATGACGGCGTTCGCGCTGCGGTCGAGGCCAAGGCCGCTGCCCGCGGCTGGCCGGCGCTGCACTCGGAGCTCGCGAGAGTCGACCCGACGACCGCCGCGCGGCTGAAGCCGCACGATGCGCAGCGCATCCAGCGGGCGCTCGAGGTCTATCGCCTGAGCGGGGAGCCCATGTCCAAGCTGCTCGGGCGCGGAAAGCACGGCGCCCTTCCCTTCCGCCTCGTCGAAATCGCGCTCGTTCCCTCGAACCGCGCCGCGTTGCACAGACGCATCGAAGAACGCTTCGACGCGATGCTCGAGCGCGGGCTGCTCGAAGAGGTGCGCGCGCTGCGCAAACGCTATGCCCTGCGCCCCGGCCTGCCGTCGATGCGCTGCGTGGGGTATCGGCAGGCGTGGCAGCATCTCGAGCGGGAAATCGACCGCCGGGAGCTGCGCGAGCGCGGCATTGCCGCAACGCGCCAGCTCGCCAAGCGCCAGCTCACCTGGCTGAGGTCCATGCCCGGGATCGAGATCTTTGATTGCCTCGACCCCGCCCTCGCGGAGAAATCGGCCGAGTTCGCGCGCGGCGCGCTAGGCGCCTGACGACCTACACGATCACCGGCACGATCAGCAGCGCGACGATATTGATGATCTTGATGAGCGGATTGACCGCGGGACCGGCGGTGTCCTTGTAGGGATCGCCGACGGTATCGCCCGTCACCGCGGCCTTGTGGGCGTCGGAGCCCTTGCCGCCGTGGTGGCCGTCCTCGATGTATTTCTTGGCGTTGTCCCAGGCTCCGCCGCCGGTGCACATCGAGATGGCGACGAACAGGCCCGTGACGATGGTGCCCATGAGCACTCCGCCGAGCGCCTGCGGCCCCAGGGCCACGCCGACGACGATCGGCACCAGCACCGGCAGCAGCGACGGGATCATCATCTCCTTGATCGCGGCGAGAGTGAGCATGTCCACCGCTTTGCCGTACTCGGGCTTCGCGGTGCCCTGCATGATTCCGGGGATCTCCTTGAACTGGCGGCGCACCTCCACCACCACGGCCCCCGCGGCGCGCCCCACCGCTTCCATCGCCATCGAGGCGAACAGGAACGGGACCATGCCGCCGATCAGCAGGCCGATCACGACCATGTGATTGGACAGATCGAACGTCAGCGACTTGCCCGCCGCATCCAGCGCGTGCGTGTAGTCGGCGAACAGCACCAGAGCGGCGAGGCCCGCGGAACCGATCGCGTAGCCCTTGGTCACCGCCTTGGTGGTATTGCCGACCGCGTCGAGCGGATCGGTGATGGCGCGCACCGATTCCGGCAGCTTGGCCATCTCCGCGATGCCGCCGGCGTTGTCGGTGATGGGACCGTAGGCGTCCAGAGCTACGATGATTCCCGCGACCGAAAGCATCGAGGTGGCGGCGATGGCGATCCCGTACAGGCCGGCGAGCGAATAGCTGACGTAGATCGCCGCGCACACCGCGAGCACCGGCCAGGCCGTGGATTTCATCGACACGCCGATGCCGGCGATGATGTTGGTCGCGTGGCCTGTGGTCGAGGCCTGCGCGACGTGCTGCACCGGCTTGAACTGCGTGCCCGTGTAGTACTCCGTGACCCACACCATGAAGCCGGTGAGGACGATGCCGACGACGAGGCTGCCGTAGAGATGGCCCACGGTGATCAATTTCTTCTGGCCCCCGATATCGAACGGCACGCTCGCCAGGACATCGCCCATCACAACCTGGGTGATCGGCCAGAAACCGATGAGCGCGATCGCGCCCGCCCAGGCGAGGCCCCGGTAGAGCGCCGCCATGACGTTCTTGTCTCCGGGCCTGGTCTTCACGAACCAGGTGCCGATGATCGAGGCGATGATCGCGAAGCCGCCGATCGAGAGGGGATACAGGAGCGCAGCCGGCGAAGTGGTTTTCACCATGAGGGCGCCGAGCAGCATCGTGGCGACGATGGTCACCGCGTAGGTCTCGAAAAGGTCCGCAGCCATGCCGGCGCAGTCGCCGACGTTGTCGCCGACGTTGTCCGCGATCACCGCCGGGTTGCGCGGGTCGTCCTCGGGGATTCCCGCCTCGACCTTGCCGACGAGATCGGCGCCGACGTCGGCGCCCTTGGTGAAGATGCCGCCACCGAGGCGGGCGAAGATCGAAATCAGCGAACCGCCGAAGCCCAGGCCCACCAGCGGATGGATCAGGTGGGCGAGATTGCCTCTGTCCACCGCGTTCGCGTACAGGAACCCGAAGAAGCCCGACACGCCGAGGAGACCCAATCCGACCACCAGCATTCCCGTGATCGCCCCGCCGCGAAACGCAACATCGAGCGCCTGCTGCAGGCCCGTCCGCGCCGCTTCCGCCGTGCGCACGTTGGCGCGCACCGAGATGTTCATCCCGATGATGCCCGAGAGGCCGGAAAGCACCGCGCCGATCAGAAAACCGATCGCCGTCGTCCAGCCGAGCTGCGGCACGAAACCGATGACCAGGAACAGGATGCCGCCGACGATCGCAATGGTCTTGTACTGGCGCCACAGGTAAGCCGCCGCGCCCTGCTGTACGGCCGCGCAGATCTCGCGCATGCGGTCATTGCCGGTGGGCTGCTGCAGGATCCAGGATATCTGCCAACCGCCGTAGGCAAGCGCCGCCACGCCGCAGCCGATGGCGAGCCAAAGACCTCCACTCATGACTTTCTCCCTCGAACGAGGCCCGCGTTGGCGGACCCGGATGAATAACGGCGCGAGATTATAGCAGCAGCTAAATCTTGAAAGCGGGAAGTTTCTTCGGGACCGGAGTGTTCTTCAACTTGACGTAGTCAGGCAGCCCGTTCCGGTACGGCGGCGGCGACTCGCCCTGGATCAGCGGTGAGATGTAGGCCCGGCATCGGGAGGTGATGTGGAAACCGTCCTCGGTGATGAAGTCGCGCGGCATCATCTTTTCCTTGTTGGCGACGTCGGCGAGCCGGGCCACGCCGATGCGCCACCGATACGGCTTGTTCGATACGCGCTCGATCACCGGCATCACCGCGTTCCTGCCCGCGATCGCGAGCTTCACCGCGGCGACGCCCAGCTTGTAGGACTGCTCCACGTCGACTTTCGAGGCGATATGGCGCGCAGCGCGCTGCAGATAGTCGGCGAGCGCCCAGTGATACTTGTATTTCAGGCGGTCCTTCACGAGCCTGGCGATGATCTCGCCGGCCCCGCCCAGCTGCGAATGCCCGAAAGCGTCCTTCAGCCCGGTCTCCGAGAGGAACTTGCCATCGCTGTTGCGAAGTCCCTCGGACACCGCGACGGCGCAGTAGCCGTCGCGCTCGACGACTTCCCTGACGCGCGCGAGAAACCGCTCCTCGTCGAACTGTATCTCCGGAAAGAGCAGGATCTGCGGCGCGTCGCCCTCTTTCTCGGCGGCGAGGCCGCACGCCGCCGTAATCCATCCGGCGTGCCTGCCCATGACCTCCATGACGAAGACCCGCGTGGAAGTTCTCGACATCGAGGCGACGTCGAACCCGGCCTCGCGAATCGAGGTGGCGACGTATTTCGCGACCGAGCCGAACCCGGGGCAGTTGTCGGTGATCGCGAGATCGTTGTCGACGGTCTTGGGAATGCCGACGCAGACCAGGGGATAGCCGAGCTTCTCCCCTACCTGGGAGACCTTCCATGCCGTATCCGCGGAGTCGTTGCCGCCGTTGTAGAAGAAGTAACCGATGTCGTGCGCGCGAAACACGTCGATCAGGCGCTCGTAGTGAGCGCGATCCTCCTCGATCCCCTTCAGCTTGTACCGGCAGGAGCCGAAGGCGCCGCCCGGCGTGGTCTTCAGCCTCGCGATGGCGGACGCGGGTTCCTTGCTCGTATCGATCAGGTCTTCGCCGAGCGCGCCGATGATGCCGTCCCGCCCGGCGTAGACCCTGCCGATCCGCTTCTTGTGCTTGCGCGCGGCCTCGATCACTCCGGCGGCGCTCGCGTTGATCACGGCGGTCACGCCGCCCGACTGGGCATAGAAGGCATTTCTCGGTTTCATCGCGCGTCCCGATTACTTCAGCGCCGCGAGAACGCGGGCTCTGATCTCGCCGACGGAGCCTACGCCGGAAATTTTCCGGTAACGCGGCGCGCGCGGGTCACCCTGCGCCGCCCACTTCGAATAGTAGTCGACCAGCGGCCGGGTCTGCCGGTCGTAGACCTGCAGCCGCTTTCTCACGGTTTCCTCCTTGTCGTCCTCGCGCTGAATC
>DASSJA010000421.1:0-5547 GCA_035691445.1 Burkholderiales bacterium
GATCGGGCCGGACCTGTTCGACTTCTACCGTTCCATCGGCATCAACCTCAAGCAGCTCTACGGCATGACCGAGACCTGCGTGACGGTGTGCATGCAGCCCTCCGGCGACGTGAAGCTCGATACCGTCGGCCCGCCGATGCCCGGGGTCGAGGTGCGCATCGCCGGCTCGGGCGAGGTGCTGGTGCGCTCCCGCGGCGTGATGAAGGAGTACTACAACCGGCCCGACGCCACGCGCGAAGCGATCGACGCGGAAGGGTTCTTCCACACCGGCGACGCGGGCTATTTCGACGCCGACGGTCACCTGAAAATCATCGACCGCGCGAAGGACGTCGGCAGGCTCGCCGATGGGACGCTGTTCGCGCCGAGGTATCTCGAGAACAAGCTGAAGTTCTTCCCGTACGTCAAGGAGGCGGTGTGCTTCGGCGACCGCCGCGACAAGGTCTGCGCCCTGGTGAATATCGACATGGCGGCGATCGGAAACTGGGCCGAGAAGCGCAACCTGCCCTACTCGGGCTACGCGGATCTCGCCGGCAAGCCCGAGGTGCGCGAGCTCGTGCGCGGGTGCGTGGAGAAGGTCAATCGCGACCTGGCGCAGGACGAGGCGCTCGGCAATTCGCAGATCCGGCGATTCATGATCCTGCACAAGGAGCTCGACGCCGACGACGGCGAGCTCACGCGCACGCGCAAGGTGCCCCGGCGCCACATCGGGGAGAAGTACGGGGCGCTGGTCGACGCGCTCTACTCGCGGGCGGATCACTGCTTCTTCGAAACGCAGATGCGCTTCGAGGACGGCCGCACGGGGACGGTCTCGGCGGACCTGGCGATCGTGGACGCACGGACTTTCAGCGTCGCCGCGGGCCGCAAGGCCGCCTGACCTGCTCGCCTGAGAGACAGCCGTGGGGAGGACCGTGGGCGGACCGATCCTCGAAGTCGAAGGCATCTCGCTTTCCTTCGGCGGGGTCGTCGCGCTGCAAGCCGTGTCCTTCGACGTCCGCGAGCACGAGATACGCGCCATCATCGGGCCGAACGGTGCCGGGAAGTCGTCGCTTCTCAACGTGATCAACGGTTTCTACCACCCGCAGCAGGGTTCGGTCTCCTTCAAGGGGGCCAAGCGCCGCAACGTCGATCCTCACGAGGCCGCGCTGCAAGGCATCGCCCGCACGTTCCAGAACATCGCGCTCTTCCGCGGCATGACCGCGCTCGACAATCTGATGACCGGGCGGGCTTTGAAGATGAAATCCGGCTTCGTGCAGCAGGCGATCTACTGGGGTGCCGCGCGGCGCGAGGAGCTCGAGCACCGCGCCAGGGTCGAGGAGATCATCGATTTTCTGGAGATCCAGCACATCCGCAGGACCCCGGTCGGACGTCTGCCCTACGGCCTGCAGAAGCGCGTCGAGCTCGGGCGCGCGCTCGCCATGGAGCCGGAGCTGCTTCTGCTCGACGAGCCCATGGCCGGGATGAACGTGGAGGAAAAGCAGGACATGTGCCGGTTCATCCTGGAGGTCAACGACCAGCTCGGCACGACCATCGTCCTGATCGAGCACGACATGAGCGTGGTCATGGATCTCTCGGACCGGGTCGCGGTCCTCGACTACGGCCGCAAGATCGCCGACGGCACGCCCGGCGAAGTGCGGGACGACCAGGCGGTGGTCGACGCGTATCTCGGCGTCGCGCACTGAGGGAGCCATGACGCACCTCCTCTACGGCATCTTCATCGATCCGTTCGTGCAGATGGGCACGGCGCCCGATCTTCTGGTGCAGACGCTCTGGGAAGGCCTGGCGAGCGGCGTCCTGTACTCGCTCATTGCGCTCGGTTTCGTCCTCATCTTCAAGGCGTCGGGCGTCTTCAATTTTGCGCAGGGCATCATGGTCGTGTTCTCGGCGCTCACGCTCGTCGGCCTCAACGAGCACGGGGTGCCGGCCTATCTCGCCCTGGCGCTCACGATCGTCGTGATGCTCGTTCTCGCTATCGCGGTGGAGCGCGTCATCCTGCGACCGCTCGTCAACCAGCCCGACATCATCCTGTTCATGGCGACCTTCGGGCTCACCTATTTCCTGATCGGCCTCGGCGAGCTCATTTTCGGCGGCGACCCGAAGATCATGATCTCGGACCAGCTGCGGCTGCCGAGCGGGTCCTACCGGATCCCGGTATTCGGCGGATACGTGCAGATGCAGAAGATCGACATCGCCGCGACGATCATCGCCTTGCTCATGGTCGCGACGCTCGCGGTGCTGTTCAACCGCACCCGCATCGGCCGCGCGCTGCGCGCCGTTGCCGACAGTCACAAGGCGGCCCTGTCGGTCGGCATCTCGCTCGAGCAGATCTGGGTCATCGTATGGTTTGCCGCCGGCGTCGTCGCGCTCGCCACCGGCATCATGTGGGGGGCCCGCTCGAACGTCTCGTTCGCGCTGGAGATCATCGCACTCAAGGCGCTTCCGGTCCTCATTCTAGGCGGCTTCACCTCGATTCCCGGCGCCATCATCGGCGGCATCATCATCGGCGTCGGCGAGAAGTTCGGCGAATTCTACTGGGGCCCGCTGCTCGGATCCGGGATCGAGAGCTGGCTCGCCTACGTGATCGCCCTCGTGTTCCTGCTGTTCCGGCCGCAGGGGCTGTTCGGCGAGCGCATCATCGAGCGGCTCTGAGGGGGCGCGATGCTCTACCGCGAAGTAGGCCAGTACAAGACGAGCTACCGGGCCGATCAGGCGCTCTTTCCGATCCTGCAGGACCGGATCGGCATCGCCCTCATCCTGCTGCTCGCTTTCGTGGGCGTGCCGCTCACCGCCTCGAGTTTCACCATCGACTCGATCCTCATTCCGGTCCTGGTGCTGTCGCTCGCCGCGACCGGGCTCAATCTGCTGACGGGTTATACCGGATTGCTGTCGCTCGGCACCGGTGGCTTCATGGGCGTCGGCGCCTTTGCCTGCTACAAGCTGACGACCCTCCTCCCCGGGGTGAACATCATCGTTCTCATCCTGTGTTCGGGATTCTTCGCTGCGGCCGTCGGGACCGTGTTCGGCCTGCCGTCGCTGCGCATCAAGGGCTTCTATCTCGCGGTCGCGACGCTGGCCGCGCAATTCTTCCTGTCCTGGTGCTTCATCCGGATTCCGTGGCTTTACAACTATAACGTCTCGGCATCGATAGAAGTACCGACGAAAACCTTGTTCGGCCTCGCCGTGACCGGACCGACGTCGTCCCCGGTGACGCGCTACCTGATCGTGCTGTCGATCGTCGCCCTCCTGACACTCGTGGCGGCCAATCTCGTGCGGGGCCGCATCGGCCGCACGTGGATGGCGGTGCGCGACATGGATCTTGCCGCCGAGCTCATCGGGATCAGGCTCTACCAGACCAAGCTCCTCGCTTTCGCCGTTTCCTCGTTCTATTGCGGCGTCGCAGGAGCGATGATGGTGTTCCTCTGGCTGGGCAACGCCGAATCGGAAAGCTTCAACATCAACCAGTCGTTCCTGATCCTGTTCATGGTGATCATCGGCGGGCTGGGCAGCCTGCTGGGCTCGTTTCTCGGCGCGGCGCTGATCTGGGGGCTGCCGATCGTGCTGCGGGCCGCACCCGCCTTCTTCGGCATCAGCATACGGAGCGCGACGGCGGAGCAGATCTCGTTCGTGATCGTGGGCGCGCTTATCATTTTCTTCCTGATCGTGGAGCCCTTCGGGCTTGCGCGCCTCTGGCAGGTCGGCAAGCAGAAGCTCAGGATGTGGCCTTTCCCCTATTGAAGGGGTAGACTGGCCGGGCGATTTCGCAGGCTGGCGCTGTCTGCGCCCGCCGCCAATGAAATGACGAAGGAGGAGAAAATGCGCTTGACGAAGCTGGTTCTCGGCGCGGCGTTCCTGGGCGTGGTCGGGGTTTCCGTCCCGGTTTCGCAGGCCGTCGCGGAAGACACGCTGTTCGTGCCGCTGTTCACCTACCGCACGGGGCCGTTCGCCAATTCCGGCATCCCGATCGCGAACGGAATGCACGATTATTTCAACATGCTCAACGCCCGCGACGGGGGCATCGGCGGCGTGAAGGTCGTGGTCCAGGAGTGCGAGACGGGATACAAGAACGAGAAGGGCGTCGAATGCTACGACTCGGTCAAGAGCAAGCATCCGCTCGTCATCACCCCGTATTCGACCGGCATCACGCTCGCGCTCATCCCGAAGGCCTCGGTGGACCGCATCCCGGTATTTTCGATGGCCTACGGCCTGTCGGCGGCGGCGGTCGGCACCGACTTCCCGTGGATCTTCAATCCGCCGGCGACCTACTGGGACGGGATGTCGATCGTCCTGAAGTACATCGCCGGCAAGGAAGGCGGAATGGCCGGCCTGAAGGGCAAGAAGATCGGCTATATCTATTTCGACGGCGGCTATGGCCTCGAGCCGATCCCGCTCCTCGACCAGTTCGCCAGGGAGTACGGCTTCTCGGTCACGAAATATCCGGTGCCGCCCGCCGACATGCAGAACCAGTCGGGATTGTGGCTCGGAGTGCGCCGCGACCGGCCGGACTGGATGATCATGTGGGGCTGGGGAGCAATGAACCCCACCGCCGTCCAGGAGGCCGCCAAGACCGGCTTCGCGATGGATCATTTCATCGGCGTGTGGTGGTCGGGCAGCGAGAACGACGCCCGGCCCGCGGGCGCGGGGGGCAAGGGCTATCTGTCGCTCAACTTCAACGCGGTCGGCGCCGGCTACCCGGCGATCAAGGACGTCGAGAAATACGTGATCGCCAAGGGCAACAGCCAGACGCCCAAGGACATGGTCGGCGAGAACTTCTACAACCGCGGCGTCATGAACTCGGTGATCATCGCCGAGGCGATCCGCAACGCGCAGAAGATCACGCACAAGAAGGTGGTCGACAGCGCGGACGTGCGCCGCGGGCTGGAAACGCTGACGATCTCGGACGAGCGCTGGAAGCAACTGGGGCTGCCCGGATTCGCGGCGCCGATCCACGTGACCTGCCAGGACCACAACGGCCACCACGCCGCCTACGTGCAGCAGTGGGACGGCCGGAAGTGGGTCAAGGTCTCGGACTGGATCACGCCGATGGAGGACAAGGTGCTGCCGCTGCTCTACAGCGCCGCCAACGACTACGTGAGCAAGAACCAGCCCTGGCCGAAGCGCACCGAAGCCTGCGACGACAAGACGTTGTGATCTAGATCCATCCTCCCGTGCCGGGCGACCGGCACGGGAGGCACAATCCTGGAACGAGCAATGAGCGCGGCGCCGGTCGGCTCGCGTCCCCCGCGCGCAGTCGCAAGCGAGACGATTCTTTCCGTCAACAACATCGAGGTCGTCTACGACCACGTCATCCTCGTGCTCAAGGGCGTCTCACTCGGCGTTCCGCGCGGCGCGGTCGTCGCCCTCCTCGGGGCGAACGGCGCCGGGAAGACGACGACCCTCAAGGCGATCTCCAACCTGCTGCGCTCCGAGCGCGGCGAGGTCACCAAGGGCTCGATCGTTTTCGACGGCGCCGAAGTGCAGGCGCTTTCGCCGAACGAGCTCGTGCGCCGCGGATGCACGCAGGTGATGGAAGGCCGCCATTGCTTCGGTCAT
>DASSJA010000422.1:0-6095 GCA_035691445.1 Burkholderiales bacterium
GAGCGCCCTTGGCGACGGTCGTGGCGAACGGCTCCAGCGGCTCGGTTTGAGCGAACGCAGCGCCGGAAAGGGCGATGCCTCCCGCGATACCGGCGAGGAAGTCGCGCCGCCTCACTTCGGCCCCTTCAGGGTCGCGAGCCAGGCGACCACGTCTTCCACCTGCTGCGCAGAGAGGATGGGCTTGCCGCGGTAGGCGGCGGCGACCTGATGGAGTCCCTCGGTCCTGTAGTACGCGGGCATGGGTGTGTCCGGGGTCACGCGCGTGGAATCGGCGACGCGCAATCGCAGCTGTCCGACCGAGAGACGCGCGCCCGCCCCCGCGAGCGTGGGCGCGATGTTGCCGAAGCGCTGCTCACCGGGCACCGCATGGCAGAGCGTGCAGCCCCCCTGATCCCGAGTCACCACGATGCTTCGACCGCGCGCCGCGTCGCCGGGTTCTGCGGTGAGCGGCTTGGGGATCGCGTCGCCGACTGCATCGATCTCTTGAGCGGGCAGCGCCGCGGCGAAGCACACCGCGGCGCACCCGAGCAGGAGCCTCACACTAGGCCAGCGTGAGCCCGTGGTTCTTGAGCGGCAGCGAGCGGATGCGCTTGCCGGTCGCGGCGAATATGGCGTTGCACACCGCGGGCGCGATCGAGGCCTGGCCGGGCTCGCCGACACCGCCCCAGAAACCGCCGCTCGGCGCGATCAAGGTCTCGACCCTGGGCATCTCGCGCAGGCGCATCATGCGGTAGTCGTGGAAGTTCGACTGCTCGACGCGCCCGTCGCGGATGGTGATCTCGCCCCAGAACATCGCGGTCAGCATGAACACCGCGCTGCCCTGCAGCTGCGCCCGGATGTTGTCCGGGTTCACGGCGTAGCCCGGGTCGATGCCGAGAACGAGCCGGCGGATGTTCACCTCGCCGTTCTTGTCGACCGAAAGCTCGGCGACCGCGGCGGTGTAGCTGCCGTAGCCTTCGGTCTCGGCGATGCCGCGGAACACGCCGGCGGGCAGCGGCGTTCCCCAGCCGGCCGCCTTGGCCGTCGCCTCGAGGATGCCGAGGTCCTTGGGCGACTTGGCGAGCAGCGCGCGGCGGTACTCGAACGGGTCCTTGCCGGCGGCGTTCGCCAGCTCGTCCATGAAGGACTCCCGCACGAAGGGATTCTGCGAATGGCCGACGGTGCGCCAGAAGCCGACCGGAACGTAGGCGTTGCGCTCCGCATACTCGACCTGCACGTTCGGAATGCTGTGGGGAATGTCGTAGATGGAGGCCACCGATTGCGGGTCGACTCCGTCCGCCGGAGCGAAGGGTTTCTTGAGGGGCAGGTGAACGAGCGTCTCGAAAATAGACGTCGCCGCGATGCGCGAATACCAGGCCACCGGATTGCCGGACCCGTCCAGCCCTGCCTTCATGCGAACGAGGCTCGCCGGCCGGTAGAAGTCGTGCTGGGTGTCCTCCTCGCGGGTCCACAGCATCTTCACCGGCGTGCCTTCCATCGCCTTGGCGATCGCGACGCCCTGGCGCACGAAATCCTGCGCGCCGCCGCGACGCCCGAAGCCTCCGCCCAGCTGCGTGCGGTGCACTTCGACGTTCTCCAGCGGCACGCCCGCGGTCGCTGCGGCGACCGCCAGCGAGGCCTCGGCGTTCTGGGTGGAAGTCCACACGTCGACCTTGCCGTCCTTGACCACCGCGGTGCAGCCCATGGGCTCCATGCAGGAGTGCGCGAGATAGGGCGTGTAGTACTCCGCCTGGAGCACTTTCGCGGCCGAGGCGAGAGCCTGGCTGACGTCGCCTTCCTTGCGCGCGACGGCGACCTCGGTCTGCGTGTTCAGGCCTTCGCGGTAGAAATCCAGCAGGCTCGCGCTCGAGGCGTTGCCGTTCGCGCCCACGTCCCAATCGACGTGCACGTCGCGAAGCGCTTCCTTGGCGCGCCACCAGTTGTCGGCAACGACCGCTACGAAGGTCTCCATCGGCAGCACCTTGACGATGCCGCGCCGCCCCGCGACCTTGGACGCGTCCACGGTTTTGATCTTGCCGCCGAACACCGGGCACTGGGCGATCGCCGCGTAGAGCATCCCGGGCAGCTGGGTGTCGATACCGTAGCGCTGCCGGCCCATCACGGTGTCGGGAATGTCGATGCGCTTCACCGGCTTGCCGATCAGCTTCCAGTCCTTGGGGTCCTTGAGCTTCACGTCCTTGGGCGGCTCGAGCCTGGCGGCGGCGTCCGCCACCTTGCCGAAGCTGATCCGGCGCGGGCCCGCGCCGTGCACGACGAAGCTCTCGGAGGCGGTGCATTCCGTCGCCGGCACGCCCCACTGCTGCGCGGCGGCGGCGATGAGCATCTCGCGCGCGGTCGCGCCGGCCTTGCGCAGATACTCCTGCGAGTTGCGGATCGTTCGGCTGCCCACGGAAGCCATGTCGCCCCAGGCGCGCTTGCGCCTGACGTTCTCGTTCGCCGACGCGTACTCGATCTTCACCCGCCTCCAGTCGCATCCCAGCTCCTCGGCGACGAGCATCGGAGCGGAGGTCATGCTGCCCTGCCCCATCTCGGCACGCGCGTAGCGGATGATCACGGCGTCGTCCGGGCGGACCACCACCCAGGCGTTGATCTCGACCCCGCCGTCGGCTTTTTGAGCCAGGTTCTGGGCAACGGCGCCCAGCGGCCCGAAGCCCACCGTGAGGCCGCCGCCGATGGCGGCCGAGTGTTTCAGAAATTTCCTGCGCGCAGGTTCGAATCGGCCGGCAAATGTCTTTCTCATGGTCGTCCCCTCAGGCCTTCGCCGGTTTCATGGATTTCGCCGCGGCGTGAATCGCCGGGCGGATCCGCGCGTACGTGCCGCAGCGGCAGATGTTGGTCATGGCCGCGTCGATGTCCTTGTCGCTGGGGTTGTGGTTCTTGCCGAGCAGCGCCACGGCCGCCATGATCTGCCCCGACTGGCAGTAGCCGCATTGCGGCACTTCGTAGTCGATCCACGCTCTCTGCACCGGGTGCAGGTGGCCGCGCTGCGCGAGCCCTTCGATGGTGAGCACCTTCTGGCCGGCGGCGGCGGACACGGGCACGGAGCACGAGCGCACCGGCTCGCCGTTCAGGTGCACCGTGCAGGCGCCGCACTGGGCGATGCCGCAGCCGAACTTCGGGCCCTTCACGTCGAGCACGTCGCGCAACACCCACAGCAGGGGCATTTCGGGCTCGACGTCGACGTTGTGTTTCTTTCCGTTGACGGTGAGTTCGATCATCTGGAGTCTCCTCGGGTTTCCTTCGCGTTGGTTGCTGCGCTGGTTGCTGAATGGTTCGCTGCGGATACGTGGGAATCGGCGAAGCGGCTGCGCGTAGTGTACTCCATCACGCGAGGCGCAGTCCCTGGTTCTTCAGGGGGAGCGAGCGTATGCGTCTGCCGGTCGCCGCGAAAATCGCGTTGCACAGGGCCGGGGCGAGCGGCGCGAGCGGCGTCTCTCCCATTCCGCCCCAGAACCCGCCGCTCGGGGCGAGCACGACGTCGATCTTCTGCGGCATCTCGGCCAGGCGCATGATCCGGTAGTCGTTGAAGTTGGATTGTTCCACCCGGCCGTTCTTCAGGGTAATCTCCCCCCACAGGACAGAGGTCAGCCCGTAGGCGACGCAGCTCTGCACCTGAGCCTCGACCGAATCCGGATTGACGACATAGCCCGGATCCACCGCCACGACCACGCGCTGGATGTCGACCTCGCCTGCGGCGCTCACCGCGACCTCGAACACCGCTGCCGCGTAGCTTCCATGCGAGTCCTGCACCGCGATCCCCCGGTGCACGCCGGGAAGCGGCACGCCCCAGCCCGAGGCCTTCGCAGCCGCCTCGAGCACGGCGAGATCCCTGGGCCTGTCCTTCAGCATCGCGCGGCGGAACTCGTACGGGTCCTTGCCCGCCGCGTGCGCGATTTCGTCGATGAAGCATTCGCGCATGAAGGGATTTTGCGAATGGAACACGGTGCGCATGAACCCGACCGGCACATGGCTGTTCCTCATCGCGAACTCGATCCTCAGGTTCGGCACGCTGTAGGGCAGGTCGATGATGGCGCCGAGCGCATGCCGGTCGATTCCTTCCCTGATCTCCTGGGGACGCACGCTCGCCATGATGGAGTGCGTCGAGTCGCGCACGCGCAAGGCCGTGAGCCTGCCCGCGGAGTCGAGCGCGGCCTTGAAGCGCATCATGGTCATCGGGCGGTAGTAGTCGTGCTGCATGTCCTCCTCGCGCGACCACAGCAGCTTCACCGGCCTGCCCTCCATGGCCCGGGCGATCGCCACCGCCTGGCGCGTGTAGTCCTGGAAGCCGCGCCTGCCGAAGCCTCCGCCCAGATACGTGAGGTGCACCTCGACGTTCTCCAGCGGCACGCCCGCGGTCGCCGCGGCGGTGGCGTGCGTGCCTTCCGCGTTCTGGGTCGGCGCCCAGACTTCGACGCGATCTCCCTTCACGAGCGCCGTACAGTTCATCGGCTCGAGCGGCGCGTGGTTGAGGAAGGGCGCGTAGTACTCCGATTCGATCACTTTGGCCGCCGAGGAGAAGGCGGCCTCGACATCGCCGTCGTTGCGCGCCACCGGAACCCCGGAGTCCTCCAGGCCGAAGCGCACGAACTCGCGGATGCTCTCGGTCGTGGCGCCGCCGTTCGGGCCGACGTCCCATTCGATCGGCAGGAGCTTGAGCATCTTGTTCGCGCGCCACCAGTTGTCGGCGACGACTGCCACCGCGTCCTCGAGCTTCACCACCTTGATGAGCCCGCGCAGGCCGAGGATTCTCTCGTCGGGAACGGACACGAGCTTGCCGCGGAACACCGGACACTGGGCGATCGCGGCGTAAACCATGCCGGGCAGCTGCACGTCGATCCCGAAGAGCGGCTTGCCGATCACCTTGTCGGGGATGTCCAGCCGGCGAGCCGGTTTGCCGATGAGGTTCCAGTCCTTGGGGTCCTTGAGCTTCACGTCCTCGGGCGGCTGGAGCCTGGAGGCGGCCTGAGCCACCTGGCCGAAACGCAGCTTCCTCTGCGAAGGCGTGTGGACGATCACGCCGTTCTCGACGACGCAATCGGAAGCGGACGCCTTCCAGCGCTGCGCCGCAGCGGCGATCAGCATCTCGCGAGCGGTTGCGCCCGCGCGGCGGAGATACTCCTGCGAGCTGCGGATCGACTGGCTGCCGCCCGTGGCCATCGAGCCCCAGGCGCGGTTGCGGCGCAGGTTCTCCGCGCTCGAGACGAATTCCGTGCGCACCTTCCTCCAGTCGCACTCGAGCTCCTCGGCGACCAGCATCGGAAGGCCGGTCGAGCTGCCCTGGCCCATCTCCGAGCGCGCGACGCGGATGAGCACGCTGTCGTCCGGATGGATCACGATCCAGGCGGTGAGCTCGGGGAGCGCGGCCTTCGGCGCCTGGGCGAGAACCTGCCGGGGCAACGAGAGCTCCAGCGCAAAACCGCCACCGACGGCGGCGGAAACCTTCAGAAAATTACGGCGGGAGGCGCGGAACGGGTTCGTCATACGAGTGGATCGTAGCAAGTAAACAGCGGCCGCTTCAGCCTATTCCTCCGTTTCACGCCTCCGGCAGCTTGTAGTCCTTGAAGTCCTGGCGCAATTTCGTCTTGAGGAGCTTGCCCGTCGCGGTATGCGGCAGCTGGTCGACGAAGGCGACGTCGTCGGGCGTCCACCACTTCGCGACCTTGCCGCGGAAGAACCCGAGCAGCTCGTCGCGGGTGAGGCTCGCGCCGGGCTTCTTGACCGCCACCACCAGCGGCCGCTCATCCCATTTCGGGTGGCGCACGCCGATCACCGCGGCCTCGGCGACCGCGGGGTGCGCGACCGCGATGTTCTCCAGCTGGATCGAGCTGATCCATTCGCCGCCCGACTTGATGACGTCCTTCGAGCGGTCGGTGATCTGCATGTAGCCGTCCGGGTCGATGGTCGCGACGTCGCCCGTCGGGAACCAGCCGTCGTGCAGGGGGTTGCCGCCCGCACCCTTGAAGTATTCCTCGAGGACCCAGGGCCCGCGCACCATCAGATCGCCGAAGGCCTTGCCGTCGCGCGGCAGCTCCCTGCCCTCCCCGTCGACGATTTTCATCTCGACACCGTAGATCGTGCAGCCCTGCTTGCTCTCC
>DASSJA010000423.1:0-3268 GCA_035691445.1 Burkholderiales bacterium
GCCTGCTCGACCACAGCGTGGACCTCGACAAGCGCATGGAATTGATTCTCAAAGAAATTGAGGCGCTCAAGGCGGACAAGGACAGCGCGCTATCGGCCACGCGCTGGGGCGATCGCAAGGTGGTTGGAAATAGTTGACTGATTTTGTCGGGTTCAGTATAGTTGAGTGGATTTATCGGGTATTGAAAGCTCGGGGCCCAAAATGAGACTGACCACGAAGGGAAGGTTTGCGGTGACCGCGATGCTGGATCTCGCCCTGCACGGCGGCAAGCGCCCGGTCACGCTCGCCGGCATCAGCCAGCGGCAGAGCATCTCGCTTTCGTATCTGGAGCAGCTGTTCGGCAAGCTGCGCCGGCACACGCTGGTCGAAAGCGTGCGCGGTCCCGGCGGCGGCTACACGCTCGCGCGCGAGCTCGCGAAGGTCTCGGTCGCCGACATCATCACCGCGGTGGACGAGCCGCTCGATGCCACGCAGTGCGGCGGCAAGGAAAACTGCAAGGACGAGCAGCGCTGCATGACGCACGACCTGTGGGCGACCTTGAACGACAAGATGTACGAATACCTGGATTCGGTGAAGCTTTCCGACCTCGTCGCCCAGCAGGCGGGGCGCAGGGATGCGGTGCAAGTGCTGCAGGACAAGCGCGGCAAGGAAGCCGCGGTGGCCTGACGGAGCGCGGAGAATTCGATGAAGTTTCCGATTTACCTGGACTATTCGGCGACCACGCCGGTGGATCCGCGCGTCGCGCAGAAGATGATCCCGTACCTCACCGAGCAATTCGGCAACCCGGCGAGCCGCTCGCACGCGTTCGGCTGGGAAGCGGAGAAGGCGGTGGAGGAGGCGCGCGAGCACGTCGCGGCGCTGCTGAACGCCGATCCGAAGGAGATCATCTGGACCTCCGGCGCGACCGAGGGCAACAACCTCGCGATCAAGGGCGCTGCGAACTTCTACAAGGGCAAGGGCAAGCACATCGTCACGATGAAGACCGAGCACAAGGCGGTGCTCGACACCGTGCGAGAGCTGGAGCGCCAGGGGTTCGAGGCGACCTACCTCGATCCGCAGCAGGACGGCCTGCTCGACCTGGAGAAATTCAAGGCGGCGATCCGCCCCGATACCGTCCTCGTTTCCGTGATGATGGTCAACAACGAGATCGGCGTGATCCAGCCGATCGCGGAGATCGGCGAGATCTGCCGCGCCAGGGGAATCATCTTCCACTGCGACGCGGTGCAGGCCGCCGGGAAGATCGAGATCGACCTGCAGAAGCTGAAGGTGGACCTGCTGACCGTCACCGCGCACAAGGTCTACGGCCCCAAGGGCATCGGCGCGCTGTACGTGCGCCGCAAGCCGCGCGTGCGCATCGAGCCGCAGATCCACGGTGGCGGGCACGAGCGGGGCCTGCGCTCGGGTACCCTCCCGACCCACCAGATCGTCGGACTGGGCGAGGCGTTCCGCATCGCCAGGCTCGAGATGGCGGCCGAGAGCGAGCGCATCCGGCGCCTGCGCGACAAGCTGCTGGCCGGCCTCAAGGACATGGAAGAGGTGTACGTCAACGGTCACCTGGAGCGGCGCATCCCGGGCAACCTCAACATCAGCTTCAATTTCGTCGAGGGCGAGTCGCTGATCATGGCGATCAAGGACGTGGCGGTGTCCTCGGGCTCGGCCTGCACGTCGGCGAGCCTGGAGCCTTCTTACGTGCTGCGCGCGCTGGGACGCTCGGACGAGCTCGCGCACAGCTCGATCCGCTTCACCCTGGGTCGCTTCACCACCGAGGAAGAGATCGACTACGCCGTCAAGCTCTTGCGCGCCAAGATCGGCAAGCTGCGCGAGCTGTCACCCCTGTGGGAAATGTACAAGGAAGGCGTGGACTTGAATACCGTGCAGTGGGCAGCACATTGAAAGCGAAGGAGTAGAGCATGGCATACAGCGACAAGGTACTGGACCATTACGAAAACCCGCGCAACGTCGGGTCTTTCGACAAGGCGGACGATCAGGTCGGCACCGGCATGGTCGGCGCGCCCGCCTGCGGTGACGTCATGAAGCTGCAGATCCGGGTGAACGAGCAGGGCGTCATCGAGGACGCCCGTTTCAAGACCTACGGCTGCGGCTCGGCGATCGCGTCCTCGTCGCTGGTCACCGAATGGGTGAAGGGCAAGACGCTGGACCAGGCGGGAACGATCCGCAACACCCAGATCGCCGAGGAGCTGGCGCTGCCGCCGGTGAAGATCCATTGCTCGATCCTCGCCGAGGACGCGATCAAGGCGGCGATCGAGGACTACCGAAAGAAGCACGGTGCCGAGAAGCCCGTAGAGAAGACAGCAAAGGCGGCATGATCACTCTCACAGAGCGCGCAGCCACCCACGTATCGAGCTTCCTCGCCAAGAGGGGCAAGGGGGTGGGGTTGCGCCTGGGCGTGCGCACCTCGGGGTGCTCGGGCATGGCCTACAAGCTCGAGTACGCCGATACGGTCAATCCGGACGATCACACCTTCGAGAGCCACGGCGTCAAAGTCGTCGTCGATCCGAAGAGCCTCCGATTCCTGGAGGGTACCGAGCTGGATTTCACGCGCGAGGGGTTGAACGAGGGATTCAAGTTCAACAACCCGAACGTGAAAGACCAGTGCGGCTGCGGCGAGTCCTTCAACGTCTAGCGGGGCCGGCCTCGCGGTGCCGAGAAAAGGGGCGAACGCCCCTTTTTTCTATCCCAAAACCTGAATGAACCCGACCCAGAATCACTTCGAGCTGTTCGGCCTGCCGCCGCAGTTCGCCATCGACGCCGCGGCGCTCCAGACGCGCTACCGCGAGCTGCAGCGCGAAGTGCATCCGGACCGGTTCGCCTCGGCCTCGCAGGCCGAGCGGCGCGCGTCCATGCAGCGGGCGACGCGGGTCAACGAGGCCTACCAGACTCTGAAGGCTCCTCTGAAGCGCGCCGAGCATCTGCTGCAACTGCACGGCGTCGATCCGCAGTTCGAGACCAATACCTCGATGCCGCCGGAGTTCCTGGCCGGACAATTGGAGTTGCGCGAGGCGCTCGAAGAGGCGGCGGGGGCGAACGACGCCCACCGGCTGGAGCGACTCGCGGCGCAGCTGGCCGGTGAGCGCGACGCGCTGCTGGAGAGGCTCGGCGGGCAGCTGGATTCGCAGAAGGCCTGGCCCGCCGCCGCGGCGACCTTGCGTCAGCTCATGTTTCTCGAGCGCCTACGCGGCGACATCGGGGACGCAGAAGAGCGGATGGAAGGCTGATGGCGCTGCTGCAGATTTCCGAGCCGGGTCAG
>DASSJA010000424.1:0-3588 GCA_035691445.1 Burkholderiales bacterium
GCTGCGGGGAATCTTCATGGCGGGGGGGGTGACCCAGGACCAGGTCGACTACTACGTCGGTGTGCTGAACAAGGTGCGTCAAACCCCGGACTGGAAGACGTTCATGGATACCGGCGCCTTCAACCAGTCGGTGATGAGCGGAAAGGAATATGAGGCCTGGGTGGCGCGGGAGGAAGCCCGCCACATCCTGCTCATGAAAGAGGCGGGGTTTCTCGCTCACTGAGGAGCAGCGCGCCCGTCCGGTGGCGGGACCGGGGCAGACATGGAGAACAACAGCGAGCAGTCGGCCGCGTCGGTCAGGGCGGTCGAAATGGGTGTTGCGGCCGTCATTTTCCTGTTCGGCGCGCTGGTCGTCTTTGACAGCTATCGCATCGGCTCGAGATGGGGCGGAGACGGACCTCAGGCCGGCTATTTCCCGTTCTACGTCGGGCTCCTGGTGTGCATATCGGCCGGGATGAGTTTTGTACGAGCCTGGCGGAACTCGAAGCTCGCGGAGGAGTCGTTTGTCGAGCGCTCCCAGCTCAAGACGATTCTCACGGTTCTGGTGCCTTCCGTCGTCTATGTCGGGCTCATCGAGTACCTCGGCCTGTACGTCGCTTCGATACTGTTCATCGCGTATTTCATGAGGCGGCTGGGCAGGTATTCGTGGCTCGTAGTGGGAATGGTTTCGGTGGGCATCATGGTTGCGCTTTTCCTCACGTTCGAAATCTGGTTCGCGGTGCCGTTGCCCAAGGGACCCTTGGAAACGGCTCTGGGCCTGGGTTGAGCGGCCAGCGCTCGAGGCCACTTAAAGGGGGCAGGTGGAGGAAGTCAACGCACTGCTGCAGGGATTCGGGGTTGCGCTGTCGCCTTTCAATCTGCTGCTGATGCTCGTGGGGGTGGTCCTCGGCATCATCATCGGCGTGCTGCCCGGGCTGGGTGGGGCGAACGGCGTCGCCATCCTGCTGCCCCTCACGTTCACGATGGCGCAGCGGCCCGGGGGGACCACCTCGGCGATCATTCTCCTTTCGTGCATCTATTGGGGTGCCCTGTTCGGCGGGGCGATTACCTCGATCCTCTTCAACATACCGGGCGAGCCCTGGTCGGTTGCGACGACGTTCGACGGCTATCCGCTCGCGCAGAAGGGGCGGGCCGGCAGTGCTCTGACGGCGTCGTTCACGTCCTCCTTCTTCGGTGCGCTGGTCGCAGTCATCATGATCACGTTTCTTTCGCCGGTGGTTGCGAAATTCGCGCTCGAATTCGGGCCCCCGGAATTCTTTTCGGTTTATCTGCTCACGTTTTGCGCCTTCGTCGGCATGAGCGCAGGCAACGCTTCCAAGACGGTATCGTCGATGATGATCGGATTCGCGCTCGCCGCCGTGGGCCTCGACAGTGTCACTGGAACGCTGCGCCTCACCTTCGGGTTCACGGTCTTGCTGAAGGGCTTCGATTTCCTGATCGCCGTCATCGGCCTGTTCGGCATCGGCGAGATCCTCGAGACTCTCGAGGAGGGGCTCGCGTTCAAGGGCGCGCAGGCCAGGATCAACGCCAAGGTGGTCCTCGAGACCTGGAAGGAACTGCCGCGCTACTGGGCCACCTCCCTGCGGGCCGCAGCCGTGGGCTGCTTCATGGGCATCGTCCCCGGTGGGGCCACGCCGGCCTCGTTCATGAGCTACGGCTTGGCGCAACGCCTGTCCAGGAACGGCAAGGATTTCGGCACCGGAGTGGTCGAAGGCGTGGTCGCGCCCGAGACTGCGGCTCACGCCGCGGGCACCTCCGCGCTCCTGCCGATGATCACGCTCGGCGTGCCGGGTTCGCCGACTGCGGCCGTGTTGCTGGGTGGCCTGCTCATCTGGGGCCTGCAACCGGGGCCGCTGCTGTTCGTCGAGCAGCCCGACTTCGTGTGGGGCCTGATCGCCAGCATGTACCTCGGCAACATCGCCGGCCTGATCGTGGTGCTTACCTGCGTGCCGCTGTTTGCGGCGATCCTCCGCATACCTTTTTCGATCATTGCGCCGATCATCATCGTGATCTGCGCGATCGGCGCGTATACCGTCCACAATTCCATGTTCGACGTGTGGATGATGCTCGCCTTCGGCGTCGTCGGCTATGCTTTCAAGAAGCTCAGCTATCCCCTCGCCCCCATGGTTCTCGCGCTCGTTCTGGGCGACCGGGCCGAGGAGAACTTCCGCAACGCGATAAAGGGCTCTCAGGGCGATCTGACGGTGTTCTTCTCGAACGCCCTGGTGGGGGGCCTGACGACGCTTGCCCTGCTGCTGCTGTTCTGGCCCGTGATCCGGGCGGGATGGCGCTTCGCGCTCGGGAAGCGCTGACAGCTCAGGCGACCCGCTGCTTGAGGCGTGACAGCGTCTCCGGGCTCAGATTGAGATAGGAGGCCAGTTCCTTCTTGGGGATGCGCCCGAGCAGGTCCTGGTGCTTGCGCATGAAGCGCGCGAGACGCCCCGGAGCATCGAGCAAGTGCAGCGTGATGGTGTGTGCCATGACCTCCGACATGAGCCGCATCACCTCGTACTCGAATTGGAGCTTTACTTCGGCGTGGCGCTCGAGGAACTCGACCCAGTGCGGCATGGACAACCGCGCGACGCGCACCTTCGTGACCGCGGCAATGCTGTAGGGAATCGGAGTCTTCATCCGCCATGCGGCGTAGGACGTGTCCATGTCGGTTTCCGCGGCAAAGCGCAGGATCATCTCCTTGCCCTGGGGGTTGCTAACTACGCGCTTGAGGATGCCGTCCAGGATGAAGAACTGCTCCATGCTCGTGCTGCCCTGACGGACCAGCGGCTCGCCCTTTCTGTGCTCGGCGATCTCGAGCTGCGGCTCCAGGTCCTCCCAGGCCGACACCGGCATCTCACGCAGCATCAAGTTCTGCTTGAGTTGAAGGCGGATCGTGTTGCGCTGGGGGTGATTGAGGATGGCCGACACGGGCGGCAGCGGGCGTGCGAACGGTGAGCGGGCAATTAAGCGGGATTTATTGACTACAGTCAAGGTGGAACGACCTTAGCAATCCTAGACTTTGGGTCCGATTCGACCCTCCCGGCGCTCATCCGGCCGGGCACTGCACGCAAGGAGACCATCATGGGAACAGTCGAGCCGCAAGTTGCCTCCGGGCAGGACGCAAAGATGGTAAGCAGCGGCCAGGTCGTCGCCAATGTGACCGACGGCTTTCATCTGGTCATCGATGCCCTCAAGCTCAACGGCATCGACACGATTTTCGGGCTGCCGGGAATCCCGATCACCGACTTCACCCGCATGGCGCAAGCCGAAGGCCTGCGCGTGATTTCATTCCGCCATGAGCAAAGCGCGGGATACGCGGCGTCCATCGCCGGCTTTCTCACGCAGAAGCCGGGCATCTGCCTGACGGTGTCCGCCCCAGGCTTCCTCAACGGCCTGACCGCGCTCGCCAACGCCACCACCAACTGCTTCCCGATGATCCTCATCAGCGGGTCAAGCGAGCGCGAGATCGTGGATCTCCAGCAGGGCGATTACGAGGAGATGGACCAGCTCGCTATCGCCAAGCCGCTCGCCAAGGCCGCCTTCCGCGTGCTGCACGCCGAGGATATCGGCATAGGCGTCGCGCGCGCCATCCGC
>DASSJA010000425.1:0-5667 GCA_035691445.1 Burkholderiales bacterium
CGGCCTTCGAGGAGATCGTTGCTGAGCGCGTCGTGGAGCAGAGGGCCCAGCGCCACCCCGCCGAGATCCGCCTTCAGCGCAAACCGGTTGGTGTGGGCATTCGCGCTCGCCGTGCCCGCGAGGCTGCCCTGATAAAGATCGGCCGTGAGCGGAGCCGCTTCGATCCTGCCCTCCGCCGCCCGCACGCCGAGGTGGACCTTCTGCAGCTTCACGTTCGACGCGATCAACTGGTCGATCTTCAGGTCACCCTTGAGGTTGAGCGCCTTCAACGCGGAGAGATCGATCGGCTCCTCCCGCCTCGCCGCCGATGGGCCCTCGCCTGCCGCCGCGCCGCCCGCCGCGGGCGCCCCGGCTTTCGCCGGAGGCGGCAGGTAGCGGTCGAGGTTGACCTGGTCGGCGGTGATCGTAAACCGAATCGCCTGGGGCGACGAATCGAACTCGACGTCGCCCCGCAGGGACAGGGGAGGCGCTTTGGACCCCTGCGTCCCGTCCGAGATCCTGAGATCCATGCCGGAGAGCGCGAACGCCCGCTTTTCGAAATCGACACGATATTCGCCGGAAAGGCGGAGCTGGTAGTCGGCCTTGGGCTGCGTCGCCTCGACCCGGGCCGCGAGCGAGAGTTTTCCCGGCACGCCGTTCGCGATCCTTCCGGTCTTGAGCTCGTCGATGGTCGCCTTGTACCGGTTTCCGCTGGACTCGTCGCGCCAGCCGACGGTGCTGGCGCGTATCTCGATTCCGGCGATGTCCACGGGCGCGGCTGCGCGTTGCGGAGCCTGCCTGGACGCGGATGGACCGCCTGCGCCGGCCAGATCGGCGAAATTCGCCCTTCCGCCCTTGCCTTGCACCAGATCCACGTCGAGACCCGAGAGGATCACGCGGTCGACCACGACCCGCTTCGACAACAGGGGCAGCAAAGCGAGCGACACCCTGGCGCGGTCGACGCGCGCGAAGATGCGGTCGCTGCTCGGCTCCGACAGGGAGACTTTGCTGACGGCGACGCCGATGCTCGGAAAGAAAGACAAGCCGATCGGGCCTCCGATCGCGAGGGTGCGCCCGGTGCGGTCCTGTACCGCCTTCGCGATCTCGGACTTGTATTTGTTGGGGTCGAAAGTCGCCAGCACCAGCGCGACGGCGACGGCCACGAGCACCACGACCCCGCCGAGCGCTAGCAAGAGGTATTTGACGACCTTCATTCGTTCGCAACGCCGTAGGGCACGTGCCCGGTCGTGATGTCGTGCCGGCTCGCGGAGTCGCAATGGCCGCGCTGGTCGTCGAAGAAAATATCTGCGCCGAAAGCCTTGAGGAACGGGCCCTTTTCGAGGCCTCCGAGGAACAGCGCTTCGTCGATGCGGATATTCCAGGCGCGCAGCGTGCGCACAACGCGCTCGTGCGCGGGGGCGCTCCGCGCGGTCACCAGCGCCGTGCGGATCGGAGCGCGCTCGGCCGGATACTCCGACTGGATCCGGTGCAGCGCCGCGAGGAAGCTCTTGAAGGGTCCGCCCGAGAGAGGTTCCTTGGCCGCGCTGACCTCGCTCGCGGTGAAAGCCTCCAGCCCCTCGCGCTTGTAGACGCGCTCGGCCTCGTCCGAAAAAAGCACGGCGTCTCCGTCGAACGCGATCCGCAGTTCCCCGGTCGCATCGACGTTCTGCCCGACATGGGAGGGCAGGATCGTCGCCGCCGCGTGCCCGGCGTCCAGGGCCTTGCGGACGTCCAGCGGGTTCGCCGAAAGGAAGAGGTGCGCGTCGAAGGCCGGCACGTACGGATAGGTGTTCTCTCCTCCCGTAAACGCTGCGCGCGTGATGTCGAGCTGGTAGTGTTCGATCGCGTTCATGATCCGCATTCCGGTGTCGGCCGTGTTGCGCGAGAGCAGGATGACCTCCACGCGGGGCTGAGCGGGCACGAGCGTATTGAGCTTGAGCAGCTTCCGGACGAGCGAAAATGCGATGCCGGGCTCGAGAATCTCGCTCTCGTGGGCGAGCTGATACCGATGGTAGGCGGCTACGCCCTCCGTCTCGAACACGCGATTCGATTCCTCCAGGTCGAACAAAGCCCTGGAGGAGATGGCGACGACCAGCCTACCGTCGAAGGACGCGGGCATTTGACTTGGAGCGGGTGAAGGGAATCGAACCCTCGTCTTAAGCTTGGGAAGCTTTCGTTCTACCACTGAACTACACCCGCGCAAAGGGGGAAATTTTAGGGCATTTACGCAGTGGAGGGCGACGCGCCCTTTCAAGTGACTTCCGGCGATCATGGCCATGCACACGATGCCGACCACCAGCTGCACCCACCGATACCAGCTCGATTTTTTAACCAGGACTTCCTGGACCAATGCGGACATGCCCCTCTCCCACGCCGATTCTGTTTTCGCCTCGGCGCGGAGCAACCGAATTCGCGCACTGTAAATATTCCGTCAGGATCAGCCTCGTCAGAGAGTCGCCATCCGCAGCGTGAAATAAGCGGTAGCCTCCGGCCTAAGGTTGTCTATCTCTATGAATTCACAAGATGTTTCAAGATGGCCCGATCTCTGCTTTACCCATGGGCTATGCGAAGCGCAGTTTCCGGGTTCTTGAGCAATCGTTGGACGATCGCGCTCGGCGGCGCGATGTTCATGATGACGCTCGGCACGATTTATTCGTGGAGTCTCTTCGCGCAGCCCCTCCTCGCGTGCTTCGGATGGTCGAGCACGACGGTCACCTGGGCTTTTGCGCTCGCGATTTTCTCGCTCGGCACCGGCGCGGTCGCCGGCGGACGCTGGCAGGACAAGGTCGGGCCGCGCAAGGTCGCGCTGGCCGGGGTGCTGCTGTGGAGTCTGGGCAATTTCCTCGCGGGCCTGGGCACCGCGCATCTCGGTGCCTGGTGGCTGTACCTCACCTACGGATTGATCGGCGGCTTCGGCGTCGGCATGGGATACGTGACCCCGGTTGCCGTAGTGACGAAGTGGTTCCCCGAGCGCCGGGGTCTGGCCGGAGGAATCGTCGTCATGGGTTTCGGTCTGGGTGCGGTCATCTACAATTTGATCGTCAAGAGCATCCCGTCATTCGCGGCCGCCGCGGCGGCCGCGGCGGAGTACTCGGCTCAAAGAGCGGCTTCGCACGGAGATCCGACTCTGGCTGCGCTTACGCTCGAGCAAAGCCACGTTCTGGCAATCATGAACGTGTTCCTGTTTTCCGGCGTTGCCTTCGCCGTGCTCGCGGGAGCCTGCGCCGCGCTGCTGAAAAATCCCGCGACGGCGCCGTCCGATGACACCGTCGCCGCCTCGTCCGAAACTCCGGCGTGCACCACGCGTGAAATGCTGCGCACGCCGCAATTTTATCTGCTGTGGCTGATGCTGTTCCTGAACGTGACCGCGGGCATTCTCGTGATCAGCAATGCGGTGCCCATCATGCAGGAGCTGACCAGGATGGCACCCGCCATGGTCGCTGCAACTTATGGCGGAGTCGCATTGTTCAATGCGCTCGGCCGCTTTTTCTGGGGAGCCATATCCGACCGGATCGGGTGCGCCCGTACGTTCGCACTGATATTCGGAATCCAGGTCGTGGTATTCGGGACCCTGGACGGATTTCACGGCCTCCTCGCGGTGGCGGCGTCGTATGCCATCGTGCTGCTCTGCTTCGGCGGCGGTTTCGGCACGATGCCGTCGTTTATCGCGCAGTATTTCGGCCACCGCCATATGGGCGCCAACTACGGCGCGATTCTGACCGCGTGGGGCGCGGCCGGGGTCGCCGGCCCGCTGTTTGCCGCGCACATCAAGGACGTGACGGGGTCGTACACCGGCTCGCTGCTGCCGATCGCTTGCATGCTCCTCGCTGCGGTGCTGCTACCCGCGATCATACGCAGGCCGCGGTTCCTCAAAGGCAACCCCGCTCGCTGATCTCGGTTTTTTCGCGGCCCGGCGGCACCACCGATCCCGCCGTCGATCCTTCGCCCAGCTCTTTGGGCGATCTCAGGCATGGTAAGATGATTTACCCTCGCGTCATTGGTGTTTTCAAAGTGATCCAGCTTTCCGTCAACGGCCAGATCCAGCGTGTGGAGCCCGGTGTCGATCTTGCGCGGCTTCTCGAAAAACTGGAACTTTCGGGGAAGCGTGTTGCCGTCGAAATGAACGGCGAAATCGTGCCGCGCAGCCGCTACGCGGGCACCCGGCTCACCGAAGGCGACGCGCTCGAGATCGTCGTGGCCGTCGGTGGGGGCTAGGATGAACGCCCCGACGCGTCTCGCCGAGCAGCTCGCGGACCCGCTGCGCATCGCCGGGCGGGCGTATCGCTCGCGCCTCCTGATCGGCACGGGAAAATACAGGGACTTCGACGAGACCCGGCGCGCGGTGGAAGCGAGCGGCGCCGAGATCGTCACGGTCGCGATCCGCCGCACCAACATCGGCCAGAACACGGACGAGCCCTCGCTGCTCGAGGCGCTGCCGCCCAGCCGCTATACGATTCTTCCGAACACGGCCGGCTGCTACAGCGCGGAGGACGCGGTGCGCACCCTGCGCCTGGCGCGAGAGCTGCTCGACGGCCACGATCTCGTCAAGCTCGAAGTGCTCGGCGATCCGGACACGCTCTATCCGAACGTCATCGAGACGCTCAAGGCCGCGGAGACGCTCGTGCGCGACGGCTTCAAGGTGATGGTCTACACGAGCGACGATCCCATCGTCGCCAGGCAGCTCGAGAACATCGGCTGCGTCGCGATCATGCCGCTCGCTTCGCTCATCGGATCGGGAATGGGGATACTCAATCCCTGGAATCTCGAGCTGATCATTGGCAACGCCAAAGTGCCGGTGGTGGTCGACGCGGGGGTCGGCACCGCGTCCGACGCCGCTGTCGCCATGGAGCTCGGCTGCGACGCCGTGCTCATGAACACCGCCGTGGCGAAGGCGCAGAATCCCCTTCTCATGGCGCAGGCGATGAAGAAGGCGGTCGAAGCCGGCCGCGAAGCATTTCTCGCCGGCCGCATGCCGAAGAAGCTCTACTCCGCCAGCCCCAGCTCACCGGCCGCAGGTCTCATCCCTCCGAAGGTCGCGTAGCAGCCTTTCTTGGAGGAACGGCCCCCGATCCGCAGTTACGTCTTGCGCCAGGGGCGCATTTCGAACGCCCAGCGCCGGGCCCACGCCGACCTCCTGCCCGTATACGGAATCCCCTTCGCTCCTGAACCTCTCGATCTGGAGCGCGTGTTCTGGCGCTCGGCCCCGAAGTTCCTGGAAATCGGCTTCGGTATGGGTGAGACCACCGCGGCAATCGCGGAACGGCACCCGGAGAACGACTACCTCGGGGTCGAAGTGCACACCCCTGGCGTGGGCAGCCTTCTCGCGCGCATCGCGGAGCTGCGCCTGAAGAACGTCCGTATCGTGCAGCACGACGCGGTGGAAGTGCTGCAGCACATGATCGCCCCGGGCGTGCTCGATGGCGTGCACGTCTTCTTTCCCGATCCCTGGCCGAAAAAGCGGCACCACAAGCGGCGCCTGATCCAGCCGGCGTTCCTCGCGCAGCTCGTCTCGAGGATGAAGTCGCACGCGGTCCTGCACGCCTGCACCGACTGGGAGGACTACGCAAGACAGATGCTGGAGGTGTTCTCCGCGGAACGCGCGCTCGAAAATACCGCCGCAGCCTATGACGACCGGCCCGACGCCCGGCCACACACCAAATTCGAGCGCCGCGGGCTCGATCTCGGCCA
>DASSJA010000426.1:0-2034 GCA_035691445.1 Burkholderiales bacterium
GCTGCGCCGCCTCGGGCGCAACGCGATCGCCGAAACCTCCCTCGGCCTGGCGGTGCTCGGGATCGTCGCCGTGCTGGGCGTGACCGTTCCCGCGCTGCACACGCAGATCGTCTGGCCGCTTCCCTACACGATCGCGGCGTGGCGGCTCGTGCCCGCGCATCCGAGCACCTATTTCCGGTCGCCGGTGCGCTACACCGCCGCATCAATCTCCCGGGGCGCGCCGCTCTACACGGAGTACTGCTCGGCGTGTCACGGCTCCCAGGGCTACGGCGACGGGCCGGCGGCCGCTTCGCTTGCGGTGCGCACGCCCAACCTCACGCAGCACATGTTCCACCACCGGGAGGGCGACATGTTCTGGTGGCTGCAGCACGGCATCCCCGGAACGCCGATGCCGGGCTTCGCCGATCGCCTGAGCGACGACCGTCTCTGGGACCTGCTCAACTTCCTGCGCGCCCGGGCCGACGCCGAACGCGCGAAAGAGATGGACAGCGGGGTGGGCGAGTGGCGCCCGATCGCCGCGCCCGATTTCGATTTCCAGATCGGCGAGCGCCCGCAGGAGGCGCTGCAGGCCTACCGCGGGCGCTACGTCCTCCTCGTCTTCTGCACGCCTGCCGCGACGGGCGGACGCCTGCGCGCGCTGCAGGCCGCGGAGGCCCGCTTGCGGAGCGCGGGGGTGCACGTCGTCGCCATGCCGCTCGACGGAGCGCCAGCGCCTGCCAGCGCGCGTGCATCCGGCGCGTCCCTTCTCGCGGACCCGGAGCCGCAGGTCGCGGCCGCCTACGCGCTCTTTCGCGGCGCTGCAGGCGGGGACGACCTCGAATTCCTCATCGACCGCGAAGGTTACCTGCGCGCGCGCTGGAGGCCCGGCGAAGAGCCCGACTGGAGCCGGATTCCTGAGCTGCTCGGGCAGATCGAGACGCTCGATCGCGAAGGGCCGCACGAGAGCGCGCCTGCCGAGCACGTGCATTGAGGCCGTTGCGATAAACTGCGAAGCTTCAGCGACCAGGAGACCCGCAGTGAAGCTAGCCAGCTACAAGACTTCCAAAGGCGCCGGCTACGGCGCCGTCACCGATGCAGGCATCGTCGATCTCACCCGGCGCCTCGGCAGGAAATACCCGGACCTGCGCGCGCTGCTCGCGCTCGGCGGTCTCGCGCAAGCCCAGAAAATCGCGAAGGCCGCGAAAAAGGCGGACTTCAAGGTCGGCAAGGTCACCTTCCTTCCCGTCATCCCCAACCCCGGGAAAATCGTCTGCGTGGGCCTCAACTACGAAGAGCACCGCATGGAAACCGGGCGCGACAAGACCGAGAACCCGGCGCTCTTCATCCGCGTCGCCGAATCCCAGGTCGCGCACGGACAGCCGATCGTCATGCCGGCCGAGTCGACCAACCTCGACTTCGAAGGCGAGATCGCGGTCGTTATCGGCAAGCGCGGGCGGCGCATCTCCGAGCAGGACTCCTGGAAGCACATCGCCGGCTACGCCTGCTACAACGACGGCTCGATCCGCGACTGGCAGCGCCACACCCTGCAGTGGACCGCGGGCAAGAACTTCAGCCGCACCGGCGGCTTCGGCCCGTGGATGGTGACGCGCGACGAAATCGCCGACGGCGAGGAGCTGACGCTCGAGACGCGGCTGAACGGCCAGGTGATGCAGCACGCGACCACCGCGCAGATGATCCACCGCATCCCGAAGCTCATCCACTACATCTCGGCCTTCACCCCGCTCGAGCCGGGAGACGTCATCGTTACGGGAACGCCGGGCGGCGTCGGCGCGCGACGCAATCCTCCCGTCTGGATGAAGCCCGGCGACACCGTGGAAATCGAGGTGAGCAGGGTCGGGGTGCTGGTGAATACGATCAAGGCGGGTTGACGCCTCTCACTCTCGCGTCTGCGCCACGAATATGCTGCACGGCGCGAAGTCCAGCAGCGTCTTCCCGACCGACCCTCGCCACCAGCGCGAGGCGAACGACGCTTTCTGCTGGTGGCCGACGACGATGAGGTCGCACTTGAGCTCCGCCGCCGCGCGGCAGATCTCC
>DASSJA010000427.1:0-3648 GCA_035691445.1 Burkholderiales bacterium
GCCGCCTACCCCTCCTCGGTGCTGATGAATGCGATCCCGGCAAGGATCGCCGGCGTCGGAGAGCTCGTTATGGCCGTCCCTACGCCGGGCGGAGTGCGCAATCCGCTGGTTCTCGCCGCCGCGGCGGTAGCAGGAGTCGACCGGGTTTTCACTATCGGTGGAGCTCAGGCGATCGCGGCGCTCGCCTACGGGACCCGGACGATCAAGCAGGTGGACAAGATCGTCGGGCCCGGCAACGCGTATGTCACTGCAGCGAAACGGCGCGTATTTGGCACGGTCGGCATCGACATGATCTCCGGCCCGACCGAGATCGTGGTCATTTGCGACGGCACGACGGACGCGGACTGGATAGCGATGGACCTTTTCTCCCAGGCGGAGCACCACGTAACGGCGCAGGCAATCCTGATTTCCCCCAGCGAAGCGTTCATCGAGCGGGTGCAGAGAAGCATAGAGCGGCAGCTTCCGGGTATGTCGCGCAGGAAAATCATCGAGAAGTCGTTGCGTAGGCGCGGTGCGCTGATCAAGACGAGAAGCCTGGGTGAGGCCTGCGACATCGCCAATCGAATCGCGCCCGAGCACCTTGAGCTCTCGGTCGCGGAGCCGAAGAAATGGCTGAAGAAAATCCGCCACGCCGGCGCAATTTTCCTGGGACGCTATTCCTCCGAGGCGCTCGGCGACTATTGCGCCGGGCCGAATCACGTGCTGCCGACCTCGGGTACGGCGCGCTTTTCCTCGCCGCTCGGCGTGTACGACTTCCAGAAGCGCTCGAGCATCATCGGCGTATCGCGCAAAGGCGCGCAAAAGCTCGGACGAATAGCCATGACGCTGGCGAACGGGGAGGGATTTCAGGCGCACGCTCGCTCCGCAGGGCTCAGGCTGCAACACAGGCCGGGGAGCAAGCGGTGAGCGCCGGACCCGAACAGATCATCCGCGAGGGCATCCGCGCGATCAAGGCCTACCACGTGCAGCAGGCCGAGGGGCTGGTGAAGCTCGACGCGATGGAGAGTCCCTACAGCCTGCCGCAGTCCCTGCAGCGCGAGATCGCGGATGCCTTGTCCAGGGTCGAGCTCAACCGTTATCCCGATCCGACAGCGCCGGCCCTGGTGCGGCGTCTGCGCGAAACCATGGACATCGGCGCGGAATACGACATTCTGCTGGGCAACGGCTCGGACGAGATCATCCACATCATTGTGCAGAGCATCGCGCGCCGCGGCGCTATCGTCATGGCCGCGCGCCCGAGCTTCGTGATGTTCGGCCAGTACGCCGACTTCGCGGGGCTCGAATACGTAGGCGTCATGCTCAAGCCCGACTTCCGCATCGATACAGGAGCCTTTCTGGAGGCGCTCGACCGGGACCGGCCGGCGGTCGTGTTCATCGCTTACCCGAACAATCCGAGCGGCAACCTCTTCGACGAAGAGTCGGTTGCGCGCATCATCGCCGCGGCGCCGGGGCTGGTCGTGGTCGACGAGGCCTACCACGCTTTCGCACGCAAGACCTTCATGACACGGCTCGCGGAGTTTCCCAACCTCGTGGTCATGCGCACGCTGTCGAAGCTCGGCCTCGCCGGGATACGCCTGGGCTACGCGGTGGGACGCCCGGAGTGGATCCGCGAGTTCGACAAGGTGCGTCCGCCCTACAACGTCAACTCGCTGACCCACGTGGTCGCCGAGCGTGTCCTCGCGCACTACGACGTGCTCGACGCGCAGGCGCAAAAGATCATCGACGAGCGCCGGCACCTCGATGCGGAGCTGCGGAAGCTTCCCCGGGTCACGGTTTTCCCCAGCGATGCGAATTTCATCCTGGTGCGCGTTCCCGACGCGGCGGCGGTGTTCGAAGGAGTGCGCCGCCGCGGCGTGCTCATCAAGAACCTGCACACCGGCGTGCCGCTGCTCGACGGTTGCGTGCGTCTGACGATCGGGACGCCGGAGGAGAACCGGCGATGCCTCGCCGCGTTCAGCGAGTCGCTCGCCGAGTGCTGATTTCGTGTAGGCTATCCGCTTGAAGGTCCAGGCAATGTTCACGCGCGCCGCCAAGGCAGACCGCAAGACCGCTGAAACGCAGATTGCGCTGTCGGTCAACGTCGACGGCACCGGCAGGGCCTCCCTCGCCACCGGCATTCCGTTTCTCGATCACATGCTCGACCAGGTCGCGAGGCATGGGATGCTCGACCTCGACATCCACGCGAGGGGAGATCTGCAAGTCGACGCCCACCACACGGTCGAGGATATCGGGATCACGCTCGGCCAGGCGGTGGCGCGCGCGGTCGGAGACAAGAAAGGAATACGGCGATACGGGCATGCGTACGTTCCGCTCGATGAGGCCTTGTCACGCGTCGTGATCGATTTCTCCGGTCGACCCGGTCTCGAGTACCACGTTCAGTTCAAGCGCGCTCTCATCGGCGAGTTCGACGTCGACCTGGTGCACGAATTCTTCCAGGGCTTTGCCAACCACGCGCAGGTCACGCTGCACATCGACAACCTGCGCGGCGACAACGCGCATCATCAATGCGAGACCATGTTCAAGGCTTTCGCGCGGGCTCTGCGCATGGCGCTCGAGCCCGATCCGCGCGCCGCGGACACGATCCCCTCCACGAAAGGCACGCTCTAAGGCCTTCTCCGTCTGACCCTGCAATGCGCGTCGCGGTCGTCGATTACGGAATGGGCAACCTCCACTCGGTCTCCAAAGCGGTGGAGCACGTCGCGCCGCAAGCGCGCGTCGAGGTGACTTCCGACCCCGCACGCGTGGCGAGCGCCGACCGCATCGTATTTCCCGGTCAGGGCGCCATGCCCGACTGCATGCGGGAGATGGAATCCCGGGGATTGCGTCCCGCGGTCCTGGAGGCCGCGCGCAGCCGTCCGTTCCTGGGCATCTGCATGGGACTGCAGATGCTGTTCGAGCAGAGCGATGAAGGCGGAGTCACCGGGCTCGCGCTCCTGCCGGGCAGGGTGCGTCGCTTTCCCGCCGGGTCCATGGTCGATGCCGAAGGACGCAAGCTCAAGGTTCCCCACATCGGCTGGAACCTCGTGAAACAAGCTGCCCCGCACCGCCTGTGGTCGGGAATCGACGACGGCACCCGTTTCTACTTCGTGCACAGCTACTTTCCGCACGCAGGGGAGGCCGGGTTGGTGAAGGGCACGACCGAGTACGGCGTCCCCTTTACCTGCGCGGTGGCACGGGAAAACATTTTTGCGGTACAGTTCCATCCAGAAAAAAGCGACACTGCTGGCCTGCGGCTACTCGCCAACTTCCTCAACTGGAATCCCTGAATCCTTCCATCGGTCCCGCGCTCCGGCCGGGACTCCGGGTTTGCCGACTCAATGCTGATCATTCCGGCGCTTGACATCAAGGACGGGCACTGCGTCCGCTTGAAACAGGGAAGGATGAGCGAGGCCACGGTGTTCTCGGAGGATCCGGTGGCCATGGCTCGGCACTGGAAGGCCGAGGGGGCGAGGCGCTTGCATGTCGTCGATCTCAACGGCGCTGCCGCCGGCAAACCCAAGAACGAGGGCGTCATCCGCGCGATCCTGCAGGGGCTGGGCGGCTCCCTGCCTGTGCAATTGGGCGGAGGCATTCGCGACCTCGACACCATCGAGCACTATCTCGATATGGGAGTCAGCTACATCATCATCGGCACGGCCGCCGTCAAGA
>DASSJA010000428.1:0-6674 GCA_035691445.1 Burkholderiales bacterium
AGGGCTGAACGGATGCACCTTTAATTCGGATTGCACCAGCGGGAATTGCATCGCCGGGTCATGTATGTGGATCACTTGCCCCTATCTCGAGCAAGACACTAGAAGGGACTAACGGCCTACGGAGCGCGCAACCTTCGTCCATTTTTCAATGTCCGATCGGACGGTTTCGTCGAGTTCTGTCGCATTCATCCAGGTGGGTTCCAACCCGACCACCGACAGCTTTTGACGCACGTCGGTGTCATCAAAAATTCTTTTCAGAGAATCACTGATCTTGTGGAGCACAGCTGGTGGCGTGCCGAAGCGCGCAAAGACTCCGTACCAAGTTGACACGACCACGCGCGGTAAGCCTTGCGCCGCCAGTGGCCTTACTTCAGGCATGAGCGGCGAAGGAATTGCACTTGTAACGCCGAGCGCTTTCAGCTTACCCGATTTGATGTGGGGCAACGCCTGAAAGGCAGGGGAGCAGTACATGGAGACTTCCCCGGTAATCACGGCCTGAATCGCAGGCGCTGCCCCCTTGTACGGAACTTGAATCAGGTCAATCCCTGTCGATTGCTTCAATAGCTCGACGCACATGCGACTCGTGGAAGCGTCTCCAGACGAGGCAAAGGTAAGCGCGCCCGGTCTTGCCTTGGCGGCGGAGATCAGTTCCCCGACCGAGCTCACCCCTGTGGACGGGTGTACCACCAAAACGGATGCCCCCTGCGCGACGCCGCTAATCGGTGCAAGATCCTTGCGTGGATCGTAGGGCGTATTCAACAAGGCTGGCGCTATCGCAATCGGCAAGTCATTCGTAAAGAGCAAGGTGTACCCGTCCGGGGCCGCCCTCACAACTTGGTCCACGCCGATGATGCCACCTGCGCCATCGCGGACTTCTACGATTACGGGTATGCCCCAGGAAGGTGCGAGTTTCTGCGCGGCAATCCTGGCAAGAAAATCCGGCGGAGTTGCGGCCGGGAACGGGACGATGAACCGGACCGTGCGGAGCGGGTAGGTTCCGATCGCGCCACACGTCCCGGATAGAACTAGACCGGCGAAGACGAGAACGAGCCAACGGAAATAGTGAGTCATACGCTAATGTCTCCGGTCCTGTACTTCGATTTAGAGTGCTTACGTCTGTTGCGCGGGAGGAAGTAAACCACTTCGTGTAGGCTCGAGTAAGATGGCGCAAAGGTATGAACGATAACTGAGGGTTATCGCCGTGCGCTTCAGACAGGTTGAGGATTTTGTCGCGGTTGTCGAATCGGGTAGCATGCGCGCGGCGGCCCGCAGGCCCGGTATGTCCCAGCCAGCGATCACCAAGAGTATTCGCGGACTTGAGGAAGAACTGCACGCTCGGCTTGTCCAACGTTCCCCACACGGTGTGGTCCCGACTCCCGCCGGCCGCGCGTTCTTGGCGCGGGCCAGAACTGTGCAGACCGAACTGCGCAAGGCCGAGGAAGAAGTCTCTGAGCTCGGCGGGACAAGCACGGGGTCGATAACATTCGGTGTCGTGCCGGCGGCGGTCCCGATTTTGCCCGAGGCCGTCGTGCGGCTTCGCCAGCAGTTTCGCCGAGCCCGGCTGCGTATTTTGGAGGGTTACACGCACACCCTCCTGCCGCTTGTCCGCGACGAAAGCCTGGACTTTGCGATAGGGGTCCGGGCTGTGGTCAAGGTCGACCCAGCATTTGATTTTCGGCCGCTCTTTCGCTTTGAGTACGCGGTTGTCGCGCGCAGAGGTCACCCGTCGCGGAACGTACGGGCGCTCGCGAACCTCGTAGATTCGGAGTGGATCAGTTTGACGCCGCAGGAGTCGCCGGGCGGGCCGCTGGAGCGCGCATTTTCCTCGGCGGGTCTGGCTGCTCCGCAGCAGGTAGTCCGCTGCGATTCCCACAACATTGCCGTGGCGCTGCTTGCGAAGACTGACATGGTGTGCATCATGTCGCGTAGCATGCTGGCTCAGTCGCCCGCGCGAGAGGTTCTTCAGCCGATTCCAGTTGGCGACGTCATGCCTTCCTACACAGTGGGGATGTTTACGCGCAGGGACTCCCCGCTTACGCCGCTTGCCGCGGCAATGGCGAAGGCAGCGACGGCGGCGGCACGGCAGCTTCAGCGACCCGCCTAGGAACTGGCGGTGGCTCAGCCCGAGGCCGTTCAAATACCGGGAATTCGCCTAGAATCCGGGGTCATAAAGCCGGGGTGACGATGGCGCAGTCAGGAGAAGAGTGGCTCGACGAGACGCGCTCGGCGTACCTCTACCGCGTGATCGCGGAGGTCGAGCGCGGCACCCCGCGGGCGGATCTGTTCGAAAAGCTCGCGCACGAGGCGGAGGGACAGGCCGCGATCTGGGCCAGGAACACCGGCCTCGCGTCGGTGCCCGCTTTCGTTCCCGATCTGCGCACCCGCATCGTCGCAGGCCTGTTGCGGCGCTACGGCGCACGCGCGATGCGCGGCATTCTCGCGGCGATGAAGGTGCGTGGGCTCTCCGTATACAGCCACGCCGCGCCTGGGCACCCAGCGCCCACTTCGGTCGAGGAGGTCGGCAAGCGCCATCGCGGCATTGCGGGCGGCGGGAATTTGCGCGCCGCGGTGTTCGGGATCAACGACGGCCTGGTGTCGAACCTGAGTCTCATCCTCGGCGTCGCCGGGGCATCCTCGAACGCGGGTTTCATCCTCCTCTCGGGCGTCGCCGGTCTGCTCGCGGGCGCTTTTTCGATGGCCGCCGGGGAGTACGTTTCGGTGCGCTCGCAGCGCGAGATGTACGAGCATCAGATCGGGCTGGAGCGGGCAGAGCTTGCCGAGTATCCGGAAGAGGAGGCCGAGGAGCTCGCGCTGATCTATGCGGCGCGCGGGATGAGCGTGAGAGACGCCCACGACCTCGCGGGTCGCACCATCGCCGATCCGCGCCTCGCGCTCGACACGCTCGCGCGCGAGGAGCTCGGTTTGAATCCCGAGGCGCTCGGCTCGCCCTGGGGAGCGGCGCTGTCCTCGTTTTTTTCGTTTGGCGCAGGCGCGCTGGTGCCCCTGCTGCCGTTTTTGTTCGTACGCGCCGAGGGCGCTCTCATCGCGGCGATGGCGCTGACTGCCGTCGCCCTGTTCGGGGTCGGCGCGATGATCAGCCTGTTCACCGGCCGCAGCGCCTTCCGCGACGGCTTTCGCATGCTCGCGATCGGCGGCGGTGCCGGTGCGGTGACCTACTTCGTCGGCAAGCTGCTCGGCGTGAGCCTCTCCTGAGCCGGCGACATGGACGCGGTGCTCGTCGCTCGGAGCCTCGTCGGGTTCTTCGTGCTCCACGCGCTCGCCTGGGCTTTGAGCGAAGACCGCAAGACCGTCGCGTGGCGCCCGGTGATCGGCGGCATGCTGCTGGCGCTGGGGCTCGGGGTCGCGCTTTTGAAAGCACCCGTCATCAAGAACGCCTTCATGGCGCTGAACGATGCGCTCGCGGCGCTCGAAACAGCGACGCGAGACGGAACGACGTTCGTGTTCGGTTTTCTCGGCGGCGGCGCGCTCCCTTACACGGAGACCTACCCGGGGGCGACGTTCGTGCTCGCCTTCCGGGCCCTGCCTCTGGTGCTGGTCGTGAGCGCCCTGTCGGCGCTGCTCTTTCACTGGCGCGTCCTGCCCTGGATCGTCCGGGGGTTTTCCCTGGTCCTGCAGAAGACGATGGGCGTCGGCGGCGCGATCGGCCTTTCCTCCGCGGCGAACGTGTTCGTCGGCATGGTCGAGGCTCCGCTCTTCGTCAAGCCCTATATCCGGGGCATGAGCCGTAGCGAGCTCTTCGTTCTCATGAGCTGCGGCATGGCGACCGTCGCGGGCACCGTGATGGCGCTTTACGCGAGCATCCTGTCGAAAGTGATCCCGGACGCCCTGGGCCACATTCTCATCGCCTCGATCATCAGCACCCCGGCCGCGATCGCGATCTCGGTGCTCATGGTCCCCGGCGCGGCGCCGGCCACGGAAGGAAAGCTCGTCGCCCCGCCGGCGACCTCGAGCATGGACGCGCTCACGCGCGGGACCGTCGACGGGGTGCAGCTCCTCATCAATATCGTCGCGATGCTCCTGGTGCTGGTGGCGCTGGTGAGCCTCGCCAACCAGATCCTCTCGCTGCTGCCGCACTCAGCCGGCGCGCCGATCACCCTGCAGCGCGTGCTCGGCATCGCGTTGGCGCCGCTCGTGTGGATCATGGGGATTCCGTGGTCGGAAGCGACCACCGCGGGAGCCCTGATGGGCACCAAGACCGTGCTCAACGAGCTGCTCGCGTACATCGATCTCGCCAGGCTTCCTCCGGGCGCGCTCAGCGCCCGCAGCAGCCTGATGATGACCTACGCCTTGTGCGGCTTCGCGAACTTCGGCAGCCTCGGCATCATGATAGGAGGCCTCGCCACGATGGCGCCGGAGCGCCGCGACGAGATCGTTTCGCTCGGAGGAAAAACCATCGTCTCCGGGACGCTCGCAACCTGCGTCGCCGGCTCGATCGTGGGCATCTTCTACTGAGGCTGCCGGTTTTCCGCTAAGATCGGGCGATGAAATCGGCGGAAATCCGGAGCAGGTTCCTGAAGTTCTTCGAGGAACGCGGCCACACGGTCGTCGCCTCCAGCCCGCTCGTCCCCGCCAACGACCCGACGCTGCTGTTCACCAACTCGGGCATGGTGCAATTCAAGGACGTTTTCCTCGGCAGGGAAAAGCGGGCGTACAAGCGCGCCGCCACGTCGCAACGCAGCCTGCGCGCGGGCGGCAAGCACAACGACCTCGAGAACGTCGGCTACACCGCGCGCCACCACACGTTCTTCGAGATGCTGGGCAACTTCTCCTTCGGAGACTACTTCAAGCGCGACGCGATCCGCTACGCCTGGGACCTTCTCACCAAAGGGTACAAGCTCCCGCCCGAGCGGCTGTGGACGACGGTATATCAGGACGACGACGAGGCGTATGCCCTCTGGACGAAGGAGATCGACCTGCCCGGAGAGCGCTGCATACGGATCGGCGACCGCGGAGCGAAATACCAGAGCGACAATTTCTGGCAGATGGCCGACACCGGTCCCTGCGGCCCGTGCAGCGAGATCTTCTACGACCACGGACGGGGAATCGAGGGGGGGCCGCCCGGATCGAGCCAGGCCGAGGGCGACCGCTACATCGAGATCTGGAATCTGGTGTTCATGCAGTTCAACCGCGACGAGAGCGGCGTGATGACGCCTCTGCCCAGGCCCTGCGTGGACACGGGCATGGGCCTCGAGCGCATCGCCGCGGTGCTCCAGGGAGTGCACTCGAACTACGAGATCGACCTGTTCCAGGACCTGATCCGCGCCGCCGCGCGCGAAACCGGCACGAAGGATCTCGCCAACAACTCGCTCAAGGTCATCGCGGACCATATCCGGGCCTGCGCGTTCCTCGTCGTGGACGGGGTCATTCCCGGGAACGAGGGGCGGGGCTACGTGCTCCGCCGCATCGTGCGCCGCGCGATCCGCCACGGCTACAAGCTGGGTCGCAGGGAGCCGTTCTTCCACCGTCTTGTCGCCGATCTGTCCGCTGCGATGGGCGACGCGTATCCCGAGCTGCCGAAGGCGAAGGAGCGCGTGACGCAGGTTCTCAGGGCGGAGGAAGAACGCTTCGCCGAGACGCTCGAGCACGGCATGAAGGTGCTCGAGGGAGCCCTGCATCGCGAGGATCACATGCTCGACGGCGAGACCGTGTTCCAGCTCTACGACACCTTCGGATTCCCCGTCGACCTCACCGCCGACATGGCGCGCGAACGCGGCATCGTGATCGACTACGCGGGGTTCGAGGCGGCGATGGGGCGTCAGCGCGAGCGCGCCCGCGCCGCGGGCAAGTTCAAGATGGAGGCGGGCGTGGAATATTCCGGGCGCGCCACGGAATTTCGCGGCTATGACACCCTGGCGCTCGACGGCGCGAAGGTCACCGCGATCTACAGGGAAGGGACGCCGGTGCCGGCGATCGCCAAGGGCGAGGCGGCGATCGTGGTGCTCGACAAAACGCCCTTCTACGCCGAATCCGGCGGCCAGGTCGGCGACTCCGGGGAGCTGGTCGCCTCGGGCGGCACCTTCGCCGTTGCCGATACCCAGAAGATCCAGGCCGAAGTATTCGGCCATCACGGCGCGCTCGCGACCGGCCGGCTCGCCTTGGGTGACAAGGTGGCGGCGCGCGTCGACGCCGCCCGGCGCGGGCGCACGATGCGCAACCACTCGGCCACGCACCTGATGCACAAGGCGCTGCGCGAGGTTCTGGGGCCCCACGTGCAGCAGAAGGGATCGCTCGTCGACGCCGACAAGACCCGCTTCGACTTCTCGCACGACTCGGCTTTGAGCGACGAGGAGATCCGGCGCGTCGAGGCGATGGTCAACCAGGAAATCCTGAGGAACGACGCGACCTCGGCGCGCATCATGAAGTTCGACGACGCGGTGAAGGGCGGTGCGATGGCGCTCTTCGGCGAGAAGTACGGCGACGAGGTGCGCGTGCTCGACATCGGCTCCTCGCGCGAGCTCTGCGGCGGCACGCACGTCGCCCGCACGGGCGATATCGGATTCTTCAAGATCGTGTCCCAGGGCGGCGTCGCCGCCGGCGTGCGTCGCATCGAGGCGTCCACGGGCGAAGGGGCGCTCGCCTGGGTGCAGGCGATGGAGGACGAGCGGCACTTCGTCGAGGGTTTCTATCAGGCTACGGGAGAAGCGCTGAGGGAC
>DASSJA010000429.1:0-4041 GCA_035691445.1 Burkholderiales bacterium
TAGCAATGGCGTTGACGGCTTTTGCCGGTATTGCTTGCGTGCAGGCGCAAACGTACCCGTCACGCCAGATCACGCTCGTGGTTCCGTTCCCGCCGGGCGGCTCGACCGACGTTGCCGCCCGCATCATGGCCGAGAAGATGCGCCCCATTCTTGGGCAGCCCGTCATCATCGAGAACGTCGGCGGCGCCGGCGGCAGCATCGCGGTCGGCCGCGTCGCGCGCGCCAATCCCGACGGCTACACCATCGACATCGGCCAGTGGGACACGCACGTGGGCAGCATCATCTATCCGCTGACTTACGATCTGCAGAAGGATTTCGAGCCGATCGGGATGATGTCGATCAATCCGCAGCTGATGATCGCGAGGAAGGGTTTCCCGGCGGACGATCTGAAGGGTCTGGTCGCGCAGATGAAGGCCAATCCCGGCATGGTGACCTTCGTGGACCAGAACGCCGCCGCGCGCGTGACGGGCGTCCTGATGCAGCAGTCCACCGGCGCCAGCGTCACGTTCGTCCCCTATCGCGGCGCCGGGCCCGCGATGCAGGCGATGCTCGGAGGGCAGGTGGACCTGATGGTGGTGCAGGCCGCGGTGACGCTGCCGCAGGCGCGGGTGGGCGCGGTGAAGATTCTCGCCAACCTCTCGCCCAAGCGCTCTCCGGTGGTGCCCGGCGTGCCCACCTCGAACGAGAGCGGCATACCGGGGCTCTATGCCTCGGGCTGGTTCGGCCTGTTCGGCCCCAGGGGCATGAAGAAGGAGGTGGTTGCGCGGCTGAACGACGCGATGGTCCGCGCGCTCGCGGACACGACGCTCAAGGCGCGCTTCGCCGATCTGGGCCTGGACATCGCCTCGCGCGAGCTGCAGACCCCGGAAGGGCTGGCGGCTTTCCACAAGGCCGAGATCGAGAAATGGTGGCCGGTCATCAAGGCCGCCGGCATCAAGGCCGGGGAGTAGCGAGGCGTCCGTTGCGGTCGTGCGGGATCAGCGCGCCTGCCGCGACATGAAGATGAGCTTCTCGAAGAGGTGCACGTCCTGCTCGTTCTTCAGCAGCGCGCCGTGCAGGGGCGGGATGATGGCCTTGCGGTCCTTCGAGTGCAGCGCCTCGGGCGGGATGTCCTCGGCGAGAAGGAGCTTAAGCCAGTCGAGCAGCTCCGAGGTCGAGGGCTTCTTCTTGAGGCCCGGCACCTCGCGCACCTCGAAGAATACCTCGAGCGCCTCGCGCAGCAGCGCCTTCTTCAGGCCCGGGAAATGCACCTCGACGATCTTCTCCATGGTTCCCCTGTCGGGGAATCGGATGTAGTGGAAAAAGCAGCGCCGCAGGAACGCGTCGGGAAGCTCTTTCTCGTTGTTCGAGGTGATGAAGACGATCGGGCGCCGCACCGCCTTCACGAGCTCGCGCGTCTCGTAGACGAAGAACTCCATCCGGTCGAGCTCGCGCAGCAGGTCGTTGGGGAACTCGATGTCGGCCTTGTCGATCTCGTCGATGAGGAGCACGACCGGCGTTTCCGAAGCGAACGCCTGCCACAGCATCCCGCGGACGATGTAGTTGCGGATCTCGTGCACGCGCGGATCGCCCAGCTGCGAGTCGCGCAGGCGGCTCACCGCGTCGTATTCGTACAGGCCCTGCTGCGCCTTGGTGGTCGACTTGATGTGCCACTCCAGCAGCGGCAGGCCGAGCGCCTTGGCGACCTCCACCGCGAGCATGGTCTTGCCGGTCCCCGGCTCGCCTTTCACCAGCAGCGGCCGCTCGAGCGTGATCGCGGCGTTGACCGCGAGCGTCAGGTCGTCGGTGGAAACGTAAGCTTCTGAGCCTTTGAATCGCATCGGTCCTATTGTATACAATCGGCCGGTGCGATCGCTGCTCCCGCTTCTGGTCTTCGCCGCCGCGTCGGCCCGGGCGGCCACGGTCGCCATCGACGTCGGGCATTTCATCGAGGAGCCCGGCGCGACCAGCGCGCGCGGACGCCCGGAGCTCGATTTCAACCGCGATCTCGCCGCGGAAATCGAAGCCGCCGCGCAGCGGGACGGATTGAAGACGATGCTCATCGGCTACGAGGGCTTCATGTCGCACCTCGCTCGCCGCACGGCCGCCGCCGCGCGCGCCGATTTCTTCCTTTCCGTGCACCACGATTCGGTGCAGCCGCGGTTCCTCGAGACCTGGGAGTACGACGAGGTCGAGCGCCCGTACAGCGATCTGCACTCGGGGTTCTCGCTGTTCATTTCGCGCAAGAACCGCGCGCCGAGGGCGAGCCTCGCCTGTGCTTCCGCGATCGGCGCTGCGCTGCGCAGCGCGGGCTTTTCACCCTCGCTCTATCACGCCGACCCGATTCCGGGGGAGAACAAGCCCTTCGCCGACAAGGCGAACGGCGTGCACTTCTACGACAACCTCATCGTCCTCAAGACCGCGAGAACGCCGGCGGTGCTGCTCGAGGCCGGAGTGATCCTCAACCGGGACGAGGAGCTGAAAATGCGCTCGGAGGACGTGCGCAGGCGCATCGCGGCCGCGGTGGCGCAGGGCCTCGCGCGCTGCCTCGCGCGGCGGCTTTGACCGCGGCGGAGGGCATCGTATAGAATCGCCGGGATTTTTCAGCGAATGCGAATACGATAATGAGAATACCGCTGGCCGCAGTGCTCGTGTCCCTCTCGCTGTCCCTGCCCGCCTACGCGGAAGGAAACGCCGAGGCGGCGAAGGGAAAAATCTCGATGTGCATCGGCTGCCACGGCATTCCCATGTACAGGACCGCCTTTCCCCAGGTCTACTCGGTGCCGATGATCGCGGGGCAGTCGCCCGACTACATCGTCAAGGCGCTGCAGGAATACCGGGCCGGCGACCGCAGCCATCCGACCATGCGGGGGATCGCGAAGGGCCTCTCCGACCAGGACATGGCCGACATCGCCGCCTACTACGGCGGCGCGGGAAAGGCGGACAAATGATCCGGCTCGTCGCGTTCGCCCTCGCCGCCTGCTTCGGCGCGCAGGCCTTCGCCGCGGGCGACGCGGCCGCGGGAAGCCAGAAGTCCCAGGCGTGTGCCGCGTGCCACGGCGCGGACGGAAACACTCCCACCGGGCCGGATTTTCCGCGGCTCGCGGGCCAGCACTACGATTATCTCCTCAAGGCCCTGCACGACTACAAGTCGGGCTTGCGCAAGAACCCCATCATGGGCGGGCAGGTGGGCGGCCTCACGGCGCAGGACATGGCCGACCTCGCCGCCTATTTTTCGAGCCAGAAGGGCTCGCTGCACGTCATCCGCTAGGCCTTCGTTTTCCCGCGATACGCGCACAGGTCCCGGATGATGCACGCCGGGCAGTCGGGCTTCCTCGCCTTGCACACGTAGCGCCCGTGCAGGATCAGCCAGTGGTGCGCGTCCTTGCGGAATGCCTCGGGCACGGCCTTCAGGAGCCTGTCCTCGACCTCGCGCACGTCCTTGCCCGGCGCGAGGCCGGTGCGGTTGGCGACGCGGAAGATGTGCGTATCGACCGCGATGGTCGGCTGGCCGAAGGCGGTGTTGAGGATCACGTTGGCGGTCTTCCTGCCGACTCCGGGCAGGGCCTCGAGCGCCTCGCGCGATTGCGGCACCTCGCCGCCGTGGCGCTCGAGCAGCAGCCGGCAGGCCTCGAGGATGTGCCTTGCCTTGGAGCGGTATAGCCCGATCGTCCTGATATATCCGATGAGGCCTTCCTCGCCCAGGGCGAGCAGCGCGCGGGGAGTATTGGCCTCGCGGTAGAGCTTCTCGGTCGCTGCATTGACGCTCCTGTCGGTCGCCTGCGCCGAGAGCACGACCGACACCAGGAGCTCGAAGGGCGTGCGGTAGGCGAGCTCGGTCGTCGGGTTCGGGTTGGCCGCGCGCAGGCGCTCGAAGAGCCTGCGGCGCTTCTCCGGGCTCACGTCTTCGTCCTTCGCGCCCGCGCGCGCTCGATCGCGGCCTGGATGATCGCGCGCTTTCTGTCGGCTCCGGGATCTGCCTTGGTCTCGAGCGCGCGCCTCGCCAGGCGCTCGGCGCGCTCGCGCCGCTCGCGCGCGAGACGCGCGCCGCGCCGCTCGAAG
>DASSJA010000430.1:0-13065 GCA_035691445.1 Burkholderiales bacterium
GCGCGCCGTAGTAGAAGAACAGCTCCCGCCCGCCGTTCGGATCGAAGTCGAAGCCGTGCAGCACGACCGAGCCGGCCTCGTGGACCACGATGGCGTCGCGGTCGGCAAAGGCGGCGACCTCGGAGGTGACGCGGTCGGCGAGCATCGGGCTGCGGTTCCAGTCCGGATTCTTCGAAACGAGCGCGCGAAGCGTCTTCGCCCGCTCGCTGAAACGCCGCACCTCCTGCGCGCGCTCCGCCGCCTTCCTTCTCAGCTCCGGCGTCATCAGCCCTTGCACCGCGGCGGTCAGGTCGTCCAGCCCGTACGCGACGTCGGCGACCAGCGGTACCTCGGTCGGAATCACGTTGCCCATGCTCCAGCTGTCGATGCGCATGTCGATGAATTTCGCGTCCGCCGGGACGATGGGAGCCGGGCTGTTGTGCTGGAGCTTGTTGCCGACGTTGATGACCACGTCGGGTTTCTTCGGAAAATCCAGGGAAGTGAGGCGCGCGGCGGGCGGGCTTCCGACCCAGAGCGGATGCGTTTCCGGAAAATTCGCGTAGATCTGCCGCGCCTGAGTCACCGGCATGCCGAGCAGCTCGGCGAGCTTTACCGCCTTCGCGGCGGCCCTCGCCGTGGTGATCTCGTCGCCCACGACGAGGAGCGGCATCTTCGCCTCGACGAGGAGCCGCGCCGCGCGCTCGGTTTCGCGGGGATCGGGCCGCACGCGCATGTGCGGATCGACCTTGTCCTGCGCCACGATCGGCGCGTAGGCCTTCTCGTCGTTGAGGTCGGAGTGCCACGACACGTACGAGGGCCCGTGCGGCGGCGTCCACGCGGCCTTGAAGCCGCGGCGCACCGTCTCCGGAATCATGTCGGCGCGGCGCGCGAGCCAGGAGTACTTGGTCAGCGGCTGCACGATCTGCTCCTGGTTGGCGACCTCCTCGAAGCCGTCGCGGCCCGCGCGGCGCGTCTGGTCGGTGCGGTAGCTGTAGAAGACGAGCGGAGTCTGCTCCTTGAAGGCGTTGAACATCTGCCCCAGGGCGTTCACCAGGCCGACCACCGCGGCCTGCATGACGATCGCCGGCTCGCCCGAGGCCTTGACGTAGCCCGCCGCCATCGCCGCGCCCGGTCCTTCGTGCGGAGTCAGGATGTACCTGAGCTGGGGCCGGTCGACCAGCGCCTCGTAGAATTTCGCGTCCTCGCTCGCCGAATTGCCGAAGACGTACTTCACGCCCGAGGCGATCAGCTGCTCGGCGAAGCACTCCGCGCCGTTTCCCTCGAACATCTTCACCGCCTCCGGCGCGACGCGGCGCGCCTCCTCGGCGTGGGCGAGCGGGACGAGCGAATCGAGGATCGACTCCGCCGCGGCGAGGGACACGCCCGCGGTGGTGAGCCCCTTCAGGAAGCCGCGCCGTGAAATCGAGCGCGAAAGATAGCGGGCGACGAGCTCTCTCATGGCTTTCCCTCACTTCCCGGCATCGGATGGCTGACGCGGATATGCGGCGGCGAGATACCCGGCCATGGTCCTGATCTCGTCCTCGGTCCACAGCGCGCCGCGTCCGACCATGCGGTAGAGCACGCTCTCCCAGCCGCGCCTGTCCTGCCGGTTGTCCTGCCACATGGTGGGCGCGTGGCACTGGAAGCATTTCGACAGGAGCACTTCCTTTCCCGGGGCGTCGGGGAATCCCGCGGGTTTTGCGCGCTGCGCATGCGCCTGCAGCGGCGCGAGCGCGCAGGCGAGAAGGGCGAGGAAAGGTGCTGCGCGGCGGGACATCGGCGCCTCCTTGCGCTTTTGCGGAGCATTAATGTACCAGCGAGCGGCGATTCTTGTGCGCAGCGCGGGTGTAAGCCGGTATCATCGGGTGCAGTCGAAGTTCCGGGGAGGACATGAGCCGTTTCCTGCGCGTCGCGGCCTGCGCGCTTCTCCTGTGGGGTCCAGCGGCGCGCGCGCAGTACGTGGACCCCTCCCTGCGCTGGCGCACGCTCGATACCGAGCACTTCTCGGTGCACTTCGCCGAGAAAAACCGCGCCCAGGCGCAGCTCGCAGCCGAGGTCGCCGAGTCGGTCTACCCGCGCGTCACCGGCTGGCTGAGATGGGAGCCCGAGTCGCGCACGCATTTCGTCGTCCTCGACTCCGCCGATTTCTCCAACGGCCTCTCGACTCCGCTGCCGTTCAGCTACTTCGAGATCTTCCTCTCCCCGCCGGACGAGGGCGAGCTGCTGCAGAACCGCGAATGGCTCGAGCTGGTCATCACGCACGAGTTCACCCACATCGTGCACCTGGACAAGGCGCGGGGCGGCCCGCTCTTCATGCGCAGGATTTTCGGGCGGATTCCGCTCGGCCCGATCCCCGTCCTGATTCCGGGCGCATTTCCCGACCTGCTGGAGCCCCGATGGGTGCTCGAAGGCCTCGCGGTCTACTCGGAGTCCGACTGGACCAAGGGCTACGGGCGGCTGGGGCAGAGCCAGTTCGAAGGCGAGATGCGGGCGGAGACCGCCCGCGGCTTCCGCCCGCTGCGCGAGCTGAACGCAGAGGGCCGCGGCTTCCCGCTCAACCGGGATTACCTCTACGGCAGCTATTTCTTCATGTTCCTCGCCGAGCGCTACGGCCCGCAGGCGGTGCCAGACTACGTGGAGGTCTACAGTGGACTGTGGTTTCCGTTCCGCGTCGAGGGTGCCCTCAGTGCGGTGACCGGCAAGTCCATGAGCGAGCTGTGGAGCGAGTACTACGACTGGCTGAACGCGCGTTTCGCGGCGAAGACCGTGGAGCCCGCCAGGAAGCCCGACGAAGGCGGCGAAGTCCTGGAGCGCGCATGGTCCCTCACCAGCCCGCTGGTGACGCCGCAGGGAGACCGCTGGTTCGTGCGGGGCGACGGCTACACGCTCCCGCGGCTGATGCGGCGGACTCCCCTCGGCGACGCCGAGTTCGTGCGCCAGGTCGAGCCGGGCACGCGGCTCGCTGCGTCGCCTCGCGGCGAGCTGCTGCTCGCGCAGCTGGAGATCTGCGGCAACTACAACTATTACTACGATCTGTACCGACTCTCGCCGGGTGGAGGCCTCGAGCGGCTCACCCGCTGCGGGCGTTTTCGCTTCGCCGCTCCGCTCGCCGACGGCCGCATCGCGGCGGTGCGCGTGGCGGGCGGGGTGGGTGAGGTCGTCGTTCTGAATGGGGAGGGCGGGTTCGAGCGCCTGCTCTATCGCGCCGCGCAGGGCGAAGCCTTGACCGGGCTCGCCGCGCGGGGGGATGCGGTAGTCGTGACGAGCCTGCGCGGCCGGCTGTGGTCGCTCTCGAAGATCGAGAGCGGCAGAGTGCAGGTGCTCGTCGTGGACAGCGCGGTCAAGCATTCCCCGCGCTTCGGCGATTCGGGCGACGAGATCTATTTCGTCGCGAACTACGGCAACGTATACAACGTCTGGTCGTGGCGGCCGGGCGAGCGGCGCCTTGCACGCTGGACGGAGGCGCGGAACGGGGTCCGCGAGATCAGCGCGCCGGTCCGCGGGGAGATGCTCGTGACCACGATTGAAGCCGACGGCGACCTGCTGCGGCTGCACCAGCTGCCGGATGCGCCTCTGGAATATCGCGATGCGACCGCGAGCCCCGTGGCCGAGCCGCCGCCCGCGGCTCGGGGCGAAACCGTCTATCTCGAACGGCCCTACGCTCCCTGGTCGTCGCTGCTGCCGCGCTCGTGGCTCCCGGCCGGCTATCTGGCCGACGGCGCGCTCGCGCTCGGCGCGCAGACCTTCGGGCAGGACGCGCTCGGGCTGCACTTCTATACGCTGGCGCCCCTCTACGAGTTCACCCAGCATCAGCTGCTCGGCAGCGCGAGCTACGTCTACGACCAGCGGCACGGTCTGCTCTTCAACCGCTCGATGACGGTCAAGGCGAGCGCGGTCAACGACCAGAAGCTGACCGGGCGGGACATCCAGGCCTACGAAATCGACGAGACCGGGCAATGGGTCTCGCTGTGGCGCAGCCTGTCCTTGGCCACGCGGTACTACGGCGGGCTGGGTGGCGCGCTCGACCGCGAGACGCTGCACGACCTCGCTGCGGGGAGCCGGGTCGACCGCGACAAGCGCGTGCTCGGCCTGGTCGCCGGGGTCGACCGGCGCCGCGAGCAATTCCTCTCCGAAGGTCCGAGCGAGGGGCAGCAATTGCGGCTCTTCGCCGAGACTTCGAACGGGCTGCACGGTGCGTTCTCCGGCAACTTCTACCGCGGCGACCTGCGCGTCCACCTGCCGGCGGGCAGCTCGGTTTTCTCGCTGCGCTGGAACGAGGCCTATTCCCAGCCCGCGGCCGAGGCGATCCAGCTCGGCGGGACTTTCTCCGAGGAAGTCGCCGGCTTCGACCTGCCCGTGCTCGACCAGCGCGAATTTCCGCTGCGCGGCTACCGCAGCGGCGAGGCGGTCCTCACCGGGCACCACGCACGCCTGGGCACCCTCGAATGGCGAGTCCCGCTGCGCGACGTCGACCGCCACTTCATGTCGCCTCCGGTGGGACTGAACCGGCTGTCGATGAGCGTGTTCCTCGACACGGGGACCGCGTGGGACGACGGGCTCGCGCATCGCTACTACCGAAGCGGCGGGCTGGAGCTGGTGTCGGAGCCGCGCCTGGGCTACCTGCTCGGCCTGCAGCTGCGCGCGGGAGTGGCGAAGGGTTTCGAGGCGCCAGGCGAGACGGTCGCGTACCTGAAGGTGGGACGCTCGTTCTAGGCCCGCACGCGGTCCGCGAGGGAGATCACTCCGGCTTGATTCCGGCGTCCTTCACGACCTTTGCCCACTTCGCCGTCTCGGCGACGATGAAGCGGCCGAAATCATCCGGGCTCATCTGTATCGCTTCTCCGCCCTCGGTCTCGAACCGCTTCTTGGTCTCGGGAGTGGCGAGGATCACCGAGAGCTCCTGGTGCAGCCTGTCGATCACCGGGCGCGGCGTTCCCGCGGGGGCGACGATGCCCCACCAGTTGGTCGCCTCGTAGCCCGGCACGCCGGCCTCCGAGATGGTCGGCACCCCGGGCAGGGCGGGAACGCGCTTGGCGCTGCCCACGCCCAGGATCTTGAGCCGTCCGGAGTGGATCTGCGGCAGCATCTGGATGAGCGAGCCGATCACGATCTGGGTGTTGCCCGCGACCACGTCCGCCATCGCGGGCCCGCCGCCCTTGAACGGAATGTGCACGATGTCCAGACCCGATTGCAGCTTGAAGAGCGCGCTCGACAGGTGCTGGAAGCTGCCGATGCCGGCCGTGGCGTAGTTCAGCTCGCCGGGCTTCGCTTTCGCGAGCGCGATGAGATCCTTCAACGAGTTCACCGGCAGCTTCGCGTTGACGCAGAGCGCGACCGGCCCGGAGCCCAGGATCGACACCGGAGTGAAGGCGCCGATCGGATCGTAGGGCAGCTTGTACATCGAGCTCCCGAACGCGTGAGCGACCGAGATGAGGAGCAGCGTGTAGCCGTCGGGGGCGGCTCTCGCGACCGCCTCGGTGCCGATGATCCCCCCGGCGCCGCCCTGGTTGTCGACGATGACCTGTTTGCCGATGCGATCGGAGAGCTGGAACGCGATCATGCGCCCGACGACGTCGTTGCTGCCCCCCGGCGGAAAGGGAATCACGAGGCGCACCGGTCTCGTGGGATAGCCTTGGGCGAGCGCTGCGGCGCTCGCCGCGAAGGCGACCGCGAGGAAGGCACGAGCGAGGGTTCTCGAATTTTTCATGGGTCTCTTCACTCCGGTTGAATCCCGGCAGCCTTGATGAGGCTGCCGTACTGGGCTATGCCGCTCTTCAGCATGGCTGAAAACTGCTCGGGCGTGTTGGCGATCACCGTCATCGCGAGCTCGTCGATCTTCGAGTGCACGTCGGGCTCTTTCAGCGAGGCGACGAGCTCGTCGTGCAGGCGCGCAAGCGTGGGCGCAGGCAGTCCCGCCGGGCCGAACAGTCCGAACCACGACGCGGGTTTCTGGAACCCGGGAAGCGCCTCGGCGATCGAGGGCACGTCGGGGAGGCCCGGGTAACGGTTCGCCTCGAGCACCGCGAGCACCTTCAGCCGCCCCGAGCGCAGATGCGGAAGCACCGAGGCGAGCGAGTTGAAGCCGATCGAGACCTCGCCCGCGACGACGCCCGCGAGCGCCGGAGCCGCGCCCTTGTAGGGGACGTGGACGATATCCACGCCCGCGCCGAGCTTGAACAGCTCGCCGGACATGTGGAATACCGCCCCCACGCCGGGACTGGAGTAGTTGAGCTTGCCGGGATTCGCCTTGGCATAGGCGATCAGCTCCTTCACCGAATTGACCGGCAGCGAAGGGTTGATCGTCATCACCGTCACCGGCTCCACCGCCGCGGTGATCGGCGTGAAGTCCTTGATCGGGTCGTAGGGCAGGTTCTTCGAGAGGAGCAGAGCCGTCACGTGCGTGCTCGGGGAGGTAAACAGGATGGTGGTCCCGTCCGGCGCAGCACGTGCCACCGCCTCGGCGCCGATCATCCCGTTCGCGCCGCCGCGGTTCTCGACGATCACCGGTTGATTCAGCGAGGCGGTCAGCTTCGGCGCCATGAGCCGCGCGAGGATATCGGTGCCGTTTCCCGGGGGAAAGGGCACGATGATCTTCAGCGGGCGCGAGGAAGGAGCCTGGGCGTTTGCGCTACCGAACGCGAGGAGCGCGGCCGCGGCGAGAAAAACGACAGTTTTCGGAAATCGCATGGTGGCGGGGCTAGCGCGGACCGAGCTCGATCAGCGCCGTCGTCTCGAGATTCTCGCCGAACCAGACTTTCAGCGCAGCGTCGCGCTTGCCGATGTAGTCGATGCGTCCATCCTTCTGCGTCATCGGCAAATCGTGGCCGGGCACGAGGACGCTGTCCGGACGCTTGCTCCAGAGCTGCCAGATCCGCTCGATCGATGCCGTACTGAGCGCCGCATCGTAGGTGGCATCACCCTTGCGCGCAAGCAGCTCCGCGCGGTTCTTCGCCGCGTCTCCGGTGAAGATCGCGTCGCTCTCCCGGCCTTCGAGAACGTAGACGAGATGGCCCGGGGTGTGGCCGGGGGCGGCGCACGCCCTGAATCCCGGCATGAACTCCTGCTCCGCAGCGACCGGACGCAGCGTGGGCCAGTTCTCCAGCTCGCGCATGTAGAGCTCGGGCACGGGGCCTTCTCCCCAGGGCTCGTTCAGCGACCACGCGAGCTCGCGCGCGCCGATGACGATCTGTGCGTGACGGAACAGGATCCAGTTGAGCGAGTGGTCGTAGTGCGAGTGCGTGAGGATCACCTCGGTGACGTCCTCCGGCTCCAGGCCGCGCTTGGCGAGCTGCTCGATCAGCCCCTTTCGCATGCTGAAGCTGCCGACGTCCACCAGCGCGACGTGCCCGTGTCCCCGGACGAGCGCTATGGTGCTCCAGCCCAGCCCGCCGTGGCATACCATCCTGCCGGGAAAACCCTGGATGAGGACGTCGATCTCGTAGCCGTCGACTTTGACTGGTTTCATTTTCACTCCGCGCGGATCCGGGCTTCGCGGATAAGCTTGCCCCATTTTTCGGAATCGGCGCGCATCACGGCGGCGAACTCGCCCGGCTCGTTGCCGATTGCGGTCGCGCCCATCGCGGAAAGCCTCTCGGACACCGCCGGGTCGCGCAGCACCTTGATCACGTCGGCATGGATCCTGGCGATGATCGCACGCGGAACGGCGGCGGGGGCGACCAGGCCGAACCAGTTGGTGAGCTCGTAGCCGGGGAGCGATTCGGCCACGGTCGGCACCTCGGGCAGGAGCGGCGAGCGGGTTGCGCCGAGGACCGCGAGCGCGACGAGACGCCCGTCGCGTATGTAGGGCAGGGCCTGCACCAGGCTGTCGAAGGTGAGAGACACCCGCCCGCCGAGCAGGTCCTGGAAGCTCGGCGCGCTTCCCTTGTAGGGCACGTGCACCAGATCCACCTTGGCCATGCTCTTGAAGAGCTCGCCCGCGAGATGCGGAGCGCCGCCGGGCCCCGAGGACGAGTAGTTGATCTGCCCCGGGCGCGATCTCGCGAGCGCAATCAGCCCGGCGACGTTGCGCGCCCGCAGCGAGGGATTCGCCACGAGCACGAAGTGCACGGCGACGACCTGGGTGACGGGCGCGAAATCGCGCAGCGGATCCACCGTCATCTTCGGGTAGAGATGCTGGTTCACCGCGAGATTGCCGAGCGTCCCGAGAAACAGCGTATGGCCGTCCGGGGCCGAGCGCGCGGCGAACTCGGTGCCGATCACCCCGCTCGCGCCGGCGCGGTTGTCCACGATCACCTGCTGGCCCCAGGCCTCCGTCAGTCTCGGCGCGAGCAGGCGCGCGACGATGTCGGTCCCGCCGCCTGCGGGGAAGGCGACGACGACGCGTACCGGCCTCTCCGGGAAGGACTGCGCGAAGGCGGGCGGGGCGAGAAGCGCGGGGAATACGAATGCGAAGGCGATCCTGTTCATTGCGGAGCATCCACCGGCGCGGCCGAGACCTCGAGCTTGGCGATCCCGGCGCGCGCCGCTTCGGTCTGGAGCGCCTCGATCTCTCCGGTGCCGTAGGGTATGCCGCTCCTGCGGCGCTTCTCCTCCTCCCGCGCCTCGATCTCCCCGGGCAGAAGGACCTCGTCGAAACCCTCCGCCTTCGGGCAGGCGCGCACCCGCTCGGCGAGCGTGTCCATGCGCGCACGGTATTCCTTCTTCGAGACGAACAGGTCGGGACGCATCGCGAGGAAGAAGTGTCCCACGTTCTGGGGCCGGTCGAACGTCCTGTATTGATCGGCGACGTCCCCGGCAAAGGCCGCCCCCGAGAGCACGCCGCCGAAGATGTCCATGAGCATCGACAAGCCCGAGCCCTTGGGGCCGCCTATGGGCAGCACCACGCCCTTCAGGGCTTCGGTCGGGTCGGTGGTCGGCCGCCCCTGCACGTCGAGCGCGAATCCCACCGGGATCTTCTCGCCGCGCGTCTCGGCGAGGCGGATCTTGCCGCGCGCCGCCACCGCGGGCGACATGTCGAGAACGAAAGGCGCGAGCCTTCCGCCGGGGGCGCCCGCGGCGAGCGGACTCGTGCCGAGCAGGGGCTCGCGGCCGCCCCAGGGCGGCATGGCGCGCGAGGCGTTGGTGAAGACCATCGAAACGAAGCCGGCGTCGAGCGCCTGCAGCACGTAGGACGCCGCCATGCCGAAGTGGTTGCTCCTCTTTGCGGCGACGACCCCGACCCCGGACTTGCGCGCGAGGGAGATCGCCTCGGCCATGGCGCGCGTGCCGATCACGAAGCCCAGGCCGTTCTGTCCGTCGAGAGCCGCCGCCGCGGGAGCGATCCGTTTCGGGAAGAGCTTCGGTTTCGGATTGACCAGGCCGCGGCGTACGCGCTCGAGATATCCCGGCAGGCGCACCAGGCCGTGCGTCGCCACGCCGCGCAGATCGGCGAGCACCAGGCAGCCGGCGACGGTGGCCGCGTCCTTCTTCGGCACGCCGTGCGCGGCGAGGAGCGCGCGTGCGAACGCGTCGGCCTCGTCGTGCTCGACGAAAACGCTTCCGCTCATCCCGGCGCGATCCCGTGGACCTGCTTCGCGCGCGCGGTCGACTCGGCGAGCAGAAACGCGAGGTCGGTGCCGGCCGAGACGTAGCGCGCCCCCATCTGCACGAACTCCGCGGCGAGCCGGGGACGCGTCGCGAGGCCGCCCACGCCGACGTGCTTGCCGTGTTTCCTGCAGGCGGCGATGGTGCGCGCGTACGCGTCGCGCACGCGCTCGTGCTCGTACTGTCCGGCGAGCCCGAGGTCGGCGAGCAGGTCGTTTGTTCCCATGAGAACCATGTCCACGCCTTCGACCGCCGCGATCTCGTCGGCCCGGTCGATCGCGTCCGCGGTCTCGAACTGCACCACCACCATGGTCGCCTCGTTCATCGCCGCATTCGCCTCCGCCACGGGAAACGAGCCGTAGTGCAGGTGCGGCAGAGCACCACCGGCCGAGCGCTCGCCCAGCGGCGGATATTTCGCCGCGGCGACGACCTCGCGTGCTTCCGCCGCCGAGCGAATGTGCGGCGCGATCACGCCGAGCGCTCCCCCGTCGAGGGCACGCGAGACATGCTCCGGACGCGTGCTCGGGACGCGCACGAAGGGCGCGATGCCGATTTCGAGCGCGGCGATGCAGATCTGACCGGTGGTCTCGAGGGACAGGCTCGAGTGCTCGACGTCCACATAAATGGAATCGAACCCGGCGGTCTTCGCAAGACGCGCGATCTCGATCGATCGCACCAGGCGCACCGTCATCGAAGCGACGACCTCGCCGCGCGCGAGCTTTTCCTTCACATTGTTTCGCACGACCGCACGAGGCCCTTCCGGCATGCCTTTCCTCCTATCTCCCCGGGTTCCCTCTATTGTAAGCTTGCGCTTCGCCACATCGGAGCCCCGCCATGAACAGCCTCGCCGCGCTCGCCGGCCGCATCCTGATCGCGCTGCTCTTTCTCCAGTCCGGCATCGAGAAGTTCGTCTATTACTCCGCGACGCTCGGCTACATGACCAAGGCCGGCCTGCCCTTCCCCGACAAGCTCCTCGTCGCCTCGGGGGTGTTCGAGATCGTCTGCGCGCTGGCGATCATCGCCGGGTGGAAGACCCGCTGGGCTGCGATCGGGCTCGTCCTGTGGATGATCCCGGTCACCCTGATATTCCACAATCCCGCTCTCGGACAGGACCAGATGGTCCATTTCATGAAGAACGTCGCGATCACCGGCGGGATCCTGCTGCTCGCCGCGTTCGGACCCGGCGCTTTCAGCCTCGGGCGGTCGCGCTAGGCGGCCTCGCTACGGTTCGATCCTGAGCTCGCGGACGGTCTGGCGCCAGGACGCCCGCTCGCTGGCCAGGAATGCATCGACCTGGTCGGGGGCACTCGTGCCCTGGGTGAAGATCCCGAGCGCGCGCAGGCGCTGCTCGATATCGGGGTCGAGAAGCAGGCTGTTCATCTCGAGGTTCAGGCGCTGGATTGCCCCGCCGGGGGTTCCGGCCGGGGCGACGATCGCGAACCAGTCGTTGAACTCGAATCCCGGGAAAGTCTCCGACAGGGTCGGCACGTCCTTCAGCCCGGGCAGCCGCCGCGCGGAGCTCACGGCGATTGCGCGAAGCTGCCCACTGTGCACGGCCGCAGCGATCGCCGCGATTCCCTGGATGGTGAGATGCGTGCGCCCGGAGATGGTGTCGCCGACCCCCTGCCCGCTTCGATAGGGAACAGGCATCAATTCGATCCCGGTGCGGACCCTCAGCATCTCTCCGAGCATTCCCGGGAGCGTGAGCAGCCCCTGGCTTGCGTAGGCGAGCCTGCCGGGCGCCTCCCTGGCGAGCGCGACCAGGTCGGCGAGCGACTTCACGTTCAATTCCGGATTGACGGCGACGACGAAGGGGCTCAGGCCCACCATCGCGACGCTCGCAAAGTCGTCCTCGGGGCTGTAGGGAACGAGGGACGAGATGTACGGCTCGATGACCAGAGCCTGCGCCGGGGCGAAAAACAGGGTGTAGCCGTCCGGCGCCGCGCGCGCGGCCGCCTGCGCGCCTGCGGTTTCGTCGTCCCCGCGATCCTCGACCCGGACCGGCTCGCGGAGCACCTGCGACAATCGCTCGCAGATGACGCGGGCGGCGGCGTCGGGCGCGCTCCCGGCACGCTCCGGGACGATCACCCTGAGCGGCCGCGCCGGCCAGCTCTGTGCGGCGACTTGCGGCTGGGCCAAAGCCGCCGTCGAAAATGCTGCGGCGAGAAATACGGCCAGGGTTCCCGAGGGGAGGCGCATGAGTGATCTGCGTTTTCGTTCGATTTGCCATGCTAGCATTGCCGGAAATGGAGCAGTACGTCCTCGACATGGATCGGGCGTGAAAAAGATTGTTGTCGCGCTGAGCGCGGCGGTTGTTGCGGTATCGGCCTTCGCGCAAGGCGGCAAGCCGCTGCGCTTTATCGTGCCGTGGCCCGCGGGCGGCACGGTCGACGGCGTGGCGCGCGTGCTCGGTCCGAAATTCTCGGAAGGTCTCGGGCGTCCGGTGGTGGTCGAGAACAAGGCCGGGGCGGGCGGCTCGATCGGCGAAGCGGAGGCGGCGAGGTCCGGCGCCGATGGAAGCACCGTTCTCTTCGTGTTCGACACGCACGCGGTCAACCATCTGCTCTACAGGAACCTCGGCTACGACCCGTTCACGTCCTTCGAGCACGTGAGCTTGCTCGTGACCTCGCCGCAGGCTCTCGTGGCTGCGAGGAACTTCGCTCCCTCGAGCGTCGCCGAGCTCATCGCCTACGCGAAGGCGAACTCCGGCAAGGTGACCTACGCCACGGTGGGTGCCGGCAGCTCGAATCACCTGAACGCGCTGCTCCTTTCGGGACGCGCCGGCATCGACATGCTGCACGTGCCCTACAAGGGTGGGGCGCCGATGATGATCGACCTCGTCGGCGGGCAGGTCAACGTGATGTTCGTGTCGGCTCCGCAGGCCATCCCGCAGGTGAAGGCGGGCCGGATCAAGGCGCTCGCCATCGGCAGCGCGCGCCGCATCGCCCAGCTTCCGGACACGCCTACCGTCGCCGAAACCCTGCCCGGGTTTGCCGCGCAATCCTGGGTCGGGATGCTCGTGCCGGCGGGCACGCCGAAGGAGGTGGTCGTACGCTACAACTCCGAGGTGAAGGCGGCGCTCGCCGATCCGGCCGTGCGCGGCAAGCTCTCCGCTCAGGGGTTCGACGTCGTCGGCAGCAGCCCCGGCGAATTTCTCGCCTTCGCGCGCGGCGAGTCCGAAAAGTGGGCGAAGGTGATCCGGGACTACGATATCCGGGTCGAATAGTTCGATCCGCAACCGGCGGTCCGGGTCAGCGGACCGGCTGATAGTCCCAGGAGTAGCACAGGCGGTGCTCGCCGCGGCCCTCGGGCAGCGGCACCGTGTCGTGCCAGAAGTAGGAAGGAAAGGTGAGCATCTTTCCCGGCTCGGGCTTCACCGTGCGCGTGAGCGGTTCGCGTGTGATGCGCATATCTGTGCGCGGCGTGCCGAACTTGATCCAGCCCGCGCCGCCGGCGCCGGGATCGTCCACGACGGCGGGCACGTCGACGTAGTACACGCCGCTCAGCCAGCCGTCGACGTGGATGTGCGGCAGCATTTTGCCG
>DASSJA010000431.1:0-3786 GCA_035691445.1 Burkholderiales bacterium
GACGTGCGCATCATCTGCGCAACGCACCAGAGCCTGGCCGCGTGCGTCGAATCGGGGAAATTCCGCCAGGACCTGTATTACCGCCTAGCCGTCATCGAGCTGAAGATGCCGCCGCTTCGGGAATGCCGTGAAGACATTCCCACGCTTTCGGACGCGATCCTGCGGCGGCTTTCGCGCCCCGACGGGAAGCGAACCATGCGCTTGTCCGAAGAGGCAAAGAGGGCGCTCGCCGACTATGACTTCCCCGGGAATACGCGGGAGCTGGAGAACATCCTGGAGCGCTCCGTCGCCCTGGCAGCGCGCGACGAAATCCAGCCGGAGGACCTGCAACTTGCTCCGCCGGTCGGGCTGACTCCCGAGCCCGGGGCGACGAACGCGAAATGGCCCTTGCCGGAATACCTCGACCGTATCGAAAGGGAGGCGATCCTCGAGGCTCTCGAAAAAACGCGTTTCAACCGCACGGCCGCGGCCAAGCTCCTCGGCATCACGTTCAGGGCATTGCGCTACCGCATGGAACGGCTCGGAATCCGGTAGGTGGAGCTCGGCTCCCTCGACGAGGAGGGCGTGCTCGCCGGCGTGGAGCGGGTCCCTTCGCCCAACTGCGACGAACGCCCTGACGGCGCGGAGATCGCGCTGCTGGTGGTGCACAACATCAGCTTGCCTCCCGGCGAGTTCGGGGGAGAGGCCCTAATCCAGCTTTTCACCAATACCCTGGATTTTGCCGCTCATCCGTATTACGAAACGCTTCGCGATCTGAAGGTCTCCGCGCATTTCCTCATTCGGCGCGGGGGCGAGCTCATCCAGCTGGTGCCCTGCGCAAGGCGGGCCTGGCACGCGGGGCTATCGAGCTGGCGCGGGCGCGAGCGCTGCAATGACTTTTCGCTGGGTGTGGAGCTCGAAGGCGCCGACGATCGGGCCTATTCGGACCGACAATACTCGCGCCTCGCGAACCTGCTCGTGGTCCTCCGCCGGCGCTATCCCATCACCGACGTCGTCGGGCACTCCGACATCGCTCCGGGCCGCAAGTCCGACCCCGGTCCCGCCTTCGACTGGGGGCGCTTCCGGGAATCCCTGGTCGGATTGGACTAGGCGCGCGGCCCGTCCGGGCCGAATCCTGCGTCCGGCTCGCTTCTCCCTCGCCTGAGGCCGGGCGAGTTCCAGAGGCGCTTGAGCAAGCTGCGCTTGCGGCTTGACACTACACTAGAATTGGTAGCACACTCTTGCGCGGATACCATATATTGTGGGGCAGAGGGGAAACACCCCCAGGTCCCGGCGTCGCCGCCCTCAAAGCAGTGGAGTGGCGCACAAGAAGAGACAAGAGGAGAGGCATATGCAGATCGCGCCCGAGGTAGCGGCTCCACAGTCCGTTTCCGGAACGGCGACCCTTTCGGAGGCCGGCCCCGAGGCTCGGCCTTCCTATCCCGACTACAAGGTCATCCGCCGCAACGGAGCGGTGGTCGGGTTCGAGCCCGGAAAGATATCGGTTGCAGTCACCAAGGCCTTTCTCGCGGTCGAAGGCGGGCAAAGCGCAGCCTCGGCGCGGACCCGGGAGCTAGTCGCGGGGTTGACCGACGCCGTTGTAGGTGCGCTGGCGCGGCGCCAGCCAGCCGGCGGCACCTTCCACATCGAGGATATCCAGGATCAAGTCGAGCTTGCTCTGATGCGCTCCGGAGCGCACGAGGTCGCGCGCGCGTACGTGCTGTACCGGGAAAAACGCGCGGAGGCGCGCGCCCAGGAAGCGGCACAGAGGAAAAAGACGACCCAGCCGCAGCTGCACGTCGTCGAGAACGGGGCGGCACGGCCGCTCGACCTGGCAAGGCTCAACGATCTCATCGTTTCAGCGTGCGATTCCTTGGGCGAAGCGGTCGATCCCGGGCTCATCCTCGGCGAGACCTTGAAGAATCTCTACGACGGAGTGCCTGCCGAGGAGGTGCGCAAGTCCGCGGTACTCTCGGCGCGTGCGCTGATCGAGAAGGATCCCGCCTACAGCTACGTCAGCGCGCGGCTTCTGCTTCACACCATCCGGCGGGAGGTTCTCGGGGAAGAGGTCTTCCAGGCGGAGATGAAGACCCGTTACGCGGACTACTTTCCGCAGTTCGTGAAGCGCGGGATCGAGGCGGAACTGCTGGACGAGCGGCTGGCGGGCTTCGACCTGCGAAAGCTCGGCGCCGCGCTGGAGGCATCCCGAGATCTCAAATTCGGCTATCTGGGGCTGCAGACCCTGTACGACAGGTACTTCCTGCATGTCCGGGGGACGCGGATCGAGCTGCCTCAGGCTTTTTTCATGCGCGTGGCGATGGGACTGGCGCTCAACGAGATCGATCGGGAAGGGCGCGCCGTCGAGTTCTACAACGTGCTCTCGTCGTTCGATTTCATGAGCTCGACCCCGACGCTCTTCAACTCGGGTACGACGCGCTCCCAACTTTCCTCGTGCTATCTCACCACGGTATCGGACAACCTGGACGGAATCTACGAGGCGATCAAGGAGAACGCCCTGCTCGCCAAGTACGCGGGCGGCCTGGGCAACGACTGGACCCCGGTGCGAGCCCTCGGCTCGCACATCAAGGGAACGAACGGCAAGTCCCAAGGCGTGGTTCCCTTTCTGAAGGTCGTGAACGACACGGCCGTGGCGGTCAACCAGGGCGGCAAGCGCAAGGGTGCCGTGTGCTCCTATCTGGAGACTTGGCACCTCGACATCGAGGAATTTATCGAGCTGCGCAAGAACACCGGCGACGACCGGCGGCGCACTCACGACATGAACACGGCGAACTGGATTCCGGATCTGTTCATGAAGCGCGTCATGGAAAACGGAGAGTGGACGCTGTTCAGCCCGTCCGATGTCCCAGACCTGCACGACCGGTGCGGCCGCGCGTTCGAGAAGGCCTATGTCGGCTACGAGGAAAAGATTGCCAAAGGAGAGCTGAAGCTCTTCAAGAAGATTCCGGCGACGCACCTGTGGCGCAAGATGCTGTCGATGCTCTTCGAGACCGGACATCCGTGGATCACGTTCAAGGATCCCTGCAATCTCCGCTCCCCGCAACAGCACGTCGGCGTGGTGCACAGCTCCAACCTCTGCACCGAGATCACGCTCAACACCAACGAAAGCGAGATCGCGGTGTGCAATCTCGGCTCGATCAGCATGGTCGGGCACATGAAGGCAGGAGGGGGCAAGCCCGAGCTCGACCACGGCAAGCTCAAGAAGACCATATCGATCGCGATGCGCATGCTGGATAACGTCATCGACATCAACTATTACGCTGTCAGGAAAGCGCGCGACTCGAACGTGAAGCACCGGCCTGTAGGCCTGGGCATCATGGGGTTCCAGGATTGCCTGCATCAGGCCCGCATCTCGTACGCGTCGCAGGAGGCCGTGGAGTTCGCGGACCGCTCCATGGAGGCCATCGCGTATTTCACCTATTGGGCGTCCACCGAGCTCGCGGAGGAGCGCGGCCGCTACGCGTCCTACAAGGGCTCGTTGTGGGACCGCGACATCCTGCCGCAGGACACGCTGAACCTCCTGCGGGAGGAGCGCGGCGGCTACGTCGACATCGACATGAGCGACTCGATGGACTGGAAGACACTGCGCGAAAGGATCAAGCGCCACGGCATGCGCAATTCAAACTGCATCGCGATCGCACCCACGGCGACGATCGCCAACATCATCGGCGTTTCGGCGTCGATAGAGCCGACCTTCCAGAATCTGTTCGTGAAGTCGAACCTCTCCGGCGAGTTCACTGTGGTCAACGAATACCTCGTCGCGGACCTGAAGAAGCTCGGTCTCTGGGA
>DASSJA010000432.1:0-7533 GCA_035691445.1 Burkholderiales bacterium
CGCTCATGTCGACGTTTCCGGTTTTTTCGAGGCTCGGGGAGGACATCCACGCGTTCCTTCTAGCGAACATGCTGCCCGACAAGGCGGGAAAGGTCGTATCCGGATACATCGAGCAGTTCTCGGGCCGCGCCGGCCGGCTGACGGCGCTCGGAATGGCGTTCCTCGCCCTCACCGCGTTCATGATGATGTTCACGATAGAGCGCGCGTTCAACTCGATCTGGCGGGTCTCGCGGCCGCGTCCAATAGCGCAGCGCATCCTCATCTACTGGGCGGCGCTCACGCTCGGCCCGGTCTTGATGGGTGCAAGCCTGTCGATCACCTCCTATCTCGTGGGCGCGTCGCTGGGATTGACCCGGCAGGCCCCTCTTGCGGGTACGGCAATTCTGGGACTCGTTCCCCCGGTGCTTACGTGCGCGGCGTTCACGCTGCTCTACTACGTCGTGCCTAATCGCTCCGTCAAGCCGCGCCATGCGCTGGTTGGAGGTTTGGTAGCGGCACTCGCGTTCGAGATCATGAAGCGGAGTTTCGCGCTCTACATCGCCCAGATCCCGACCTACACGCTGGTCTATGGAGCGTTTGCGGTCGTCCCGATTTTCCTTCTGTGGATCTATTTTTCCTGGGTCGTGATCGTGATCGGCGCGTTGATCGCGGCCCTCACGCCGGATTTCACGGTGTTGCGCGACACCCCGGGGCACGCCCAGGGAGTGGGATTCGGCGAGGCGCTCGCGACCCTTCTGGTCCTGGCGCGGGCGCAGCAAGGCCCTGGGCTCATCGAATTGAGGAAGATCGCCCGCGAAGCTACCCTCACCGTCGACCAGGCGGAGAGGCTCCTCGAGCGCATGACCACGCGCGGCTGGGTCGCGAGATCGGCCGGGGAACGATACGCGATGGTCTGCGACAAGGAGCGCCTCCTGGTGGGCGAAGTCTATCGCGAGTTCGTTCCGGACGGCAGAGGATCGCCGGGCAAAGGACGCAGCGAGGCCCAGGAGAAGCTCATGAAACACTTTGCCGCCCGCGCAGGGGAGGTCCTGGACCTGCCGCTCGCTCGCTTGCTCGAGGGGGAGAAAGCCTGACTTCCATGGACTGTTCCGACGGAGATCGTCGCCGATGAAAACCATCCCGCGCGCGGAGCGCCTCATCGCTGCCCTGGACTTCGCCGAGGCGGAGGAAGCGAAGGCCCTGGTACGGCGTCTTGGGGACAGCGTGAGCTTCTACAAGGTCGGACTGGAGCTGTTCATGTCGGGCGGCGTCTTCGAACTGATCGACTGGCTCGCAGGAAGGGGCAACAAGATTTTTGCCGACCTGAAGTTCTTCGATATCCCCGAGACGGTCAGCGCGGCGGTGCGAAAGCTCCGCAACCGGGGCGTCACTTTTGCGACAGTACACGGCAACCAGGCGATGCTCGAGGCGGCGGGAAAGGCGAAAGGGGAGGTCGGGATCCTCGCGGTCACCGTGCTGACGAGCCTGGACCAGGGCGACCTGGATGATCTCGGCTTCCAATGCGACGTCGAGACACTGGTGCTCTCTCGCGCACGGCGCGCGCTCGAAGCCGGGTGCGACGGCGTGATTTCCTCGGGGATGGAAGCGCCGGCGCTGAAACGGGAGCTGGGAGATCGGCTCCTGGTCGTGACGCCTGGAATCAGGCCTGTGCAGAATCGCCCGAGCGGCGACGATCAGAAGCGCACGGTGGACGCCGCGCAGGCGTTTGCAAACGGCGCCGACTACATCGTCGTCGGACGGCCGATCCGGCAGGCACGGGATCCGCGTGCCGCGGCGCAGGCCATTCAGGCGTCGATAGCGGGAGTGTTTTCGGCGTGATTCCGGCTGCGGCTACCCGAACCGGGCCGCGGGAGACGCAGGAGCGAACGTCAGCCTGCCTTGGTAGCGCCATACGCTACGCCAGGCTCCTATCACCAGATTCGGATATTCCGGCTTGCCCCCGGTTCCGTTGTAGCGAGCCAGAGCCCGAAACAGGTTGCCCTTCTCGGAATCGATGTAGAACTTCAGGATGACGCAGCCGTAGCGCAGGTTGTTGCGCAGGCTGAACAAATTGTCGCCCTGGCGGCCGATCAATCCGACCCAGAACGGCATCACTTGCATGTAACCTCGCGCACCGGAGCGCGACACGGCGTACTTCCGAAAATTGCTCTCGACCTGGATCAACGCCAGAACCAGCTGCGGATCGAGTCCGGCTCGGATCGCCTCGAAGTGGACCGTGCGCAGGAACTCCACCCGGGAATCGAAATCGGGGATTCTCTTTTCCAGGCGCTGCGACATGTCCGTCAACCAGTTGACCGCAGCTTCCGAATCCGTGAAAGCGTGCTGCGGCGCCGGCCTGTCGGCAATCGATGCCTGCAGGCCTGCGCGGATCTCCACTGCGAGCGGTTCGTAGATCTGCGCGCCCGCGAGCGCGATTCCGGGAAGCATGATCCCCAGTGTCAGCAGGCAGCCGCGCGCCATCATTGCTTGGATCGAAGCGGTGAAAGCGGATCGGCGAGTGGAACCTTCCGGCTTTGATGGTCCCGCCTGCCCTGGTATTCGATGACGTTTTCCTTGAGCCCCCGCTCGCCGACGACCATCCGATGAGGTATCCCGATCAGCTCCATGTCCGCGAACATCACGCCGGGTCGTTCGTCACGGTCGTCGAGCAGGACCTCGACGCCGGCGTCGGTCAGCGCATGGTAGATGGAGTCGGCGGCTTCGCGCACCGCGGCGTTCTTGCCATAGCCGATGGGAATCAGCGCGACGTGGAAGGGCGCGAGCGGGTCCGGAAAGACGATCCCCTTTTCATCGTGGTTCTGCTCGATTGCCGCGCCCACGATGCGGGTGATGCCGATGCCGTAACAGCCCATTTCGAAGAAGCGGCTGCCTCCTGTCTCGTCGAGGAAGGTGGCTTTCATAGCCTCGGAGTAACGGGTGCGCAACTGAAAGATATGGCCTACCTCGATACCGCGTACGATCTCGAGCATTCCCTTGCCGTCCGGGCTGGGATCCCCGGCGACGACCTTGCGTATGTCGGCGATCGCGGCGGGCTCGGAGCAATCCCTGCCGAAGTTGACGCCGGTGAGGTGAAATCCTTCCTCGTTCGCGCCGCAGACAAAATCGCTCATCGTGTCCACCGCGCGGTCGGCGACGACCCGGATCCCGGCGGGTATTCCCACCGGACCGATGTAGCCGGGTTTGCAGCGCAGGTTCTGCTGGATTTCCGTGTCGCTTGCGAAGCGGAAGGGATCCATGCCGGCGACTTTTTGGGTCTTGATCTCGTTCAACGCGTGGTCGCCTCGAAGGAGCAGCAGGGAGAACTCGCGGTCGTGCACGACCGCAATCGCTTTGACCGTCTTTTGTAGCGGTACGCCGAGCAGCTCGGCGACGTCCTCACAACGGGTCTTGCCCGGAGTCGAGACCTTTCTCATCGTCTCCGTGGGGGGGGGTCGCGGCGCGCCGGGCGCCATCGCCTCCGCGAGCTCGACGTTCGCGGCGTAGTCGGACTGGGGGCAGTAGGCTATGGCGTCCTCGCCCGACTCGGCGAGGACGTGGAATTCCTGCGAGCCCGTACCGCCGATCGCACCCGGATCCGCGGAGACAGCTCGGAATCTCAGGCCGAGCCGCGTGAATATCCGGGTATAGGTGTCGTGCATGTTCCGGTATTCGCGCTGCAGATCGGCATGGTCGGCGTGGAAGGAGTACCCGTCCTTCATGGTGAACTCCCGCCCGCGCATGACGCCGAAGCGCGGGCGGATCTCGTCGCGAAATTTCGTCTGGATCTGGTAGAAATGCAGCGGCAGCTGACGGTAGCTGCGAATCTCGCGCCGCGCCAGGTCGGTGACGACTTCCTCGTGCGTGGGGCCGATGCAAAAATCCCGCTCGTGGCGGTCCTTCAGGCGCAACAGCTCCGGTCCGTACTTCTGCCAGCGCCCCGACTCCTGCCAGAGCTCCGCGGGCTGCACCGCCGGCATGAACAGCTCGATCGCTCCGGCGCGATTCATCTCCTCGCGCACGATCGCCTCGACCTTGCGCACCACCCTGAGCCCGAGCGGCATCCAGGTGTAGATCCCTCCGGCAAGCCGGCGGATCAGGCCCGCGCGGACCATCAGCTTGTGGCTGACGAGTTCTGCGTCGGCGGGGGCCTCCTTGAGGGTGGCGAGAAAGTATCGGGAGGCGCGCATGGCGCGGAAGCGAACGGGACGCGACATTCTACTTGAACTCGCGCGCCCCGCAGCCGCGAGCCGTCCGCTGCTTCAAATCGCAGCTGATTTGTGGAAGAATGGAGGCGGATAGACTTTAGCTGGACTGCGTATGCTCGATCGAGACGGCTACCGGCCGAACGTGGGCATTGTTCTGTGCAACTGGCGCAACGAAGTTTTCTGGGGCAAGCGCGTCAAGGAACACTCCTGGCAGTTCCCGCAGGGCGGAATGAAGATCGGGGAAACCCCGGTCCAGGCGATGTACCGCGAATTGCAGGAGGAAGTGGGACTCTTGCCCTCCCACGTGAAGATCCTGGGGCGGACGCGGAACTGGTTGCGCTACGAGGTGCCGGCGAAGTGGCTCAAGCGCGATTGGCGCGGGAATTATCGCGGACAGAAGCAGATCTGGTTCCTGCTGCGTCTGATCGGCCGTGAATGCGATGTGAGTCTGCGGGCTTCGCAGCGGCCCGAATTCGACGCTTGGCGCTGGAACGACTACTGGGTGCCTCTCGAATCCGTGGTCGACTTCAAACGCGACGTTTACCAGCGGGCGCTCACCGAGCTGGCTCGCTATCTGTTTCGCGGCCAGGACCGCAAGCCGCTTCCGGCCGAAGCCGCGTCGCGCTGATCGTAAGCGCGCCTCCACGCGCTGCTCCCAGCGCCCGCACGGCTTCCCGGCTTGACACCGGACCCATGCCAATATTACACTCGGTCTACTCATTAGATTTAGTCTAAAATTCTACGGAGGCAAGCCATGCAACTCAAAGGTTCGAAGACCCACGGCAATCTCAAGGCGGCATTCGCGGGGGAATCCCAGGCAAACCGCCGCTACCTCTACTTCGCATCCAAAGCCGACGTCGAAGGGCAAAACGACGTAGCGGCGGTGTTTCGTTCCACGGCCGAGGGCGAAACCGGGCACGCCCACGGTCACCTGGAGTACATGGAAACCTGCGGCGACCCCGCGACGGATCTCCCGTTCGGAAATTCGCGCTCGAACCTCAAGGCAGCCATTGCGGGGGAGACGCACGAATACACCGACATGTACCCGGGGATGGCGAAAGTCGCGCGCCAGGAGGGCTTCTCGGAGATCGCGGACTGGTTCGAGACGCTCGCCAAGGCAGAGCGCTCGCACGCCAACCGCTTCCAAAAAGCGCTGGACGGCCTGGCCGACTAGAGGAACAGGCCCGGCTGGCCCGGAAGGGTATTGCCGCGAGCGGGAGAGGCGTCGGTTTTCCAGCCCGCGGGCCGGAGTTCGTCTCTTTACCATGAGCGTACGCGAAGGGAGTCTCGAGGCTCCCACCCGGCATCCCGTCGCCTGGCGTGAGCCGGACTACCACGACGAAGCGAAGCTCTTCGCGGAGCTCGAGAGGATATTCGGCATCTGTCACGGTTGCCGGCGCTGCGTCAATCTGTGCACGGCGTTTCCCACGCTGTTCGACCTCGTGGATGCGAGCAAGACCCTGGAGGTGGACGGGGTGCCTAAGCCGCAGTTCTGGAAAGTAGTGGATCAATGCTACCTGTGCGACATGTGCTACATGACCAAGTGCCCCTACGTGCCGCCGCACCCCTGGAATGTCGACTTCCCGCACCTCATGCTGCGCGCCAAGGCGGTGAAATTCGGGAAAAACGAGGTGCGTCTCCGCGATCGACTGCTTTCCTCGACCGATGCGATCGGAAAACTCGCGGCGATTCCTGTCGTAGCGCAGACCGTCAACGCGATCAATCGCAGCTCGACCGCGCGTGCGCTGATGGAGAAGGCAATCGGCGTTCACCACGAGCGCCGGCTTCCGCCCTACAGCCCCCGCACGTTCCGCGCGCGTGCGGTTGCAAGCATTCCCCGCGAAGTGAAGAATGGCGCGCGGACACCGGGCAAGGTCGCGATATTCTCGACCTGTTACGTGAATTACAACGAGCCCGGAATAGGCCACGACCTGCTCTCGGTTCTCGATCACAATGACATCCCGTACGTGATCGTCGAAAAGGAAGCGTGCTGCGGCATGCCCAAGCTCGAGCTCGGCGACCTGCAAGCGGTCGAGCGCCTCAAGGCGCGGAACATTCCGCCGCTCGTCACGCTCGCCCGCGAAGGCTACGCGATCCTCGCCGCAGTGCCCTCGTGCAGCCTGATGTTCAAGAACGAGCTTCCGCTCCTTTTCCCCGAGGACGCGGGAGTCAAGTTCGTGAGCGAGGCGATGTTCGATCCTTTCGAATACCTCGTTCTCCGCCACCGCGACGGCCTGCTCAAGACCGATTTCAAGACCGGTCTCGGCAAGGTGTCCTACCATGTGCCCTGCCACTCGCGGGTCCAGAACATGGGACAGAAAACGCGTGAGGCGCTGCAACTCGTCCCGGGTACGACCCTGAATACAGTCGAGCGGTGCTCCGGGCACGACGGAACCTGGGGCGTCAAGTCCGAGTACTACGAAAACTCGATGAAAATCGGCCGACCGGTATTCCGCCAGATGGCGGGCGTCGAGCCCGACTACATCAGTTCCGATTGCCCGATCGCCGCCGGCCATATAGAGCAGGGAATGGGGGAAACGCGGGCGAAGAAGGCGCATCCTCTGTCGCTCCTTCGCAAGGCCTACGCGATCTGAATACGCCGTAGCGACGGTAACCCCGTGCCTCGAATCGACCGCGCAAGCCTCATGCCTCTGGAAACTTACGCGCGCGAGCGTGCGCGATTTCGCGAGAAAGTGATGGCGCACAAGAAGGACCGCACCGTTTCCCTGGGCGAGCACGCCACCCTGCTGTTCGAGGACGAGCTCACGATCCGGTACCAGGTGCAGGAGATGCTGCGCGTCGAGCGGATATTCGAGGAGGAAGGCATCCGCGAGGAGCTCGACGCCTACAACCCGCTCATACCGGACGGCCGCAATCTCAAGGCGACTCTGATGATCGAATTTGCGGATCCGGACGAGCGTCGCAAACGCCTCGCAGAATTGATCGGCATAGAAGACAACGTTTGCGTCCAGGTCCAGGGCCACGAGCGGGTGTGGGCGATCGCAGACGAGGATCTCGAGAGGGAAAACGAGCAAAAGACCTCGTCGGTGCATTTTCTTCGCTTCGAGCTCTCCGAGGACATGGCGGGGGCGCTCAAGGGCGGCGCTTCGCTCACGATAGGCGTCGATCATCCACGCTACTCGGCGACAGTGGAAACCCCGCCCGCGGTGAGGGATTCCCTCGTCAAGGACTTGGCGTGACGAGCTCTGTGGTCGAGCTAGAGCAGGACCAGGTTGTCGCGGTGGATCAATTCCGGCTCGTCGACATAGCCGAGAATCGCCTCGATCTCGCCTGAGGCCCGCCCGGCGATGCGGCGGGATTCCTGGGCGTTGTAATTGACCAGCCCGCG
>DASSJA010000433.1:0-5643 GCA_035691445.1 Burkholderiales bacterium
CCATCGCCGGGGAGCTTGCCAGACGCGGCGTCAAGGTCCCCTTCGCGGTGGTCTCGAATCCGGAGTTCCTGAAGGAAGGCGCGGCGGTCGAGGATTTCATGAGGCCGGACCGCGTCGTGGTCGGCTCGGACGACGCGCAGGCGACGCAGATCATGCGCACGCTCTATGCGCCGTTCCAGCGCAACCACGAGCGGCTGATGGTGATGGACGTGCGTTCCGCCGAGCTCACCAAGTACGCGGCGAACGCGATGCTCGCCACGCGCATCTCGTTCATGAACGAGCTCGCCAATCTCGCCGAGCGGCTCGGGGCCGACATCGAGGAGGTCCGCAAGGGGATCGGGTCCGATCCGCGGATCGGATATCAGTTCCTGTACTCCGGGATCGGCTACGGCGGCTCGTGCTTTCCCAAGGACGTGAAGGCGCTGATCCATACCACCGCGGAGGCCGGGAGGACGCTTCCGGTGCTCGACGCGGTCGAGCGGGTGAACGCGGAGCAGAAGCGCGTGCTCGCCGCGAAAATCCTGAAGCGCTTCGGCAAGCTCTCGGGCCGCCGCTTCGCGGTCTGGGGCCTGGCCTTCAAGCCCAACACCGACGACATGCGCGAGGCGCCCAGCCGCGTCCTGATCGCGGAGCTTCTCGCTGACGGCGCGACAGTCTGCGCCTACGACCCGATCGCGATGCCGGCGGCGAGGAGCGCCTTCGCCGACCTCAAGGGCGTGAGCTACGCGGATTCGCCGCTCGCGGCGCTCGACGGCGCGGACGCGCTGGCGGTGGTCACCGAGTGGAAGGAATTCCGCAGTCCGGATTTTCACGCGATCCGCTCGCGGCTCAAGACGCCCGTTATATTCGACGGGCGCAATCTCTACGATCCCGCTGAGATGAAGCGGATCGGCATGGAGTACTATCCGGTGGGAAGAGCCGCGGCGGGGTCGCAGGGGTGAAGCCGGAAGTTTTTTCGGAGCTGCACAGGGCGCGCATCCTGGTGGTGGGCGACGTGATGCTCGATCGCTACTGGTACGGCGACGTGAGCCGCATCTCGCCCGAGGCTCCGGTGCCCGTCGTCAGGATCGAGACGAAGCGCACCAAGGAAGTGCCGGGCGGGGCGGCCAACGTCGCGGCCAACGCGGCGGCGCTGGGCGCGAGCGTCGCGCTGCTGTCGGTCGTCGGCGACGACGAGCCGGGCCGCAAGCTCGCGCAGCTCGTCGCGGAGAAGCGCGTCGAGACCAACCTGCACCGCGACCGCTCGATCGACACGACGGTCAAGCTGCGCGTGATCGGCGGCCGGCAGCAGCAGATGCTGCGCATCGATTTCGAGACCGCGCCAAGCCACGAGGTGCTGCTCGGCAAGCTCGACGACTATCGCCGCATGATCGTCGACCGCGACGTGGTGATCCTGTCGGACTACGGCAAGGGCGGCCTGACGCACATCGCGCAGATGATCGAGATCGCGCGCGGCGAGAAGAAGACCGTGCTTGTCGATCCCAAGGGGGATGACTACTCGAAGTACGTCGGCGCGACCGTGATGACGCCGAACCGCTCCGAGCTGCGCGAGGTCATGGGCGCCTGGAAGGACGATCGCGAGCTCGAAGCGAAGGCGCAGGCTCTCCGCGAGCGCCTCGGCCTGCGCGCGCTGCTGGTAACGCTCGGCGCGGACGGCATGACGCTGTTCCAGGCGGGGAGCGCCAGGCACGAGCCAGCGCGCGAGCGGCACGAGGTCATCGATGTGAGCGGCGCGGGCGACACCGTCATCGCGACGCTGGCGGTGATGCTCGGGGTGGGAACGCCCCTGGAGGAAGCGATGGTCGTGGCCAACGTCGCGGCGGGTATCAAGGTGCTGAAGTTCGGGACCGCGGTCGTCCAGCCGAAATAGCTGAGCGACGCGCTCGCGCGGGCCTAGGAGGAAATCATGTACGTGGTCGTCACCGGCGCCGCAGGCTTCATCGGATCGCACCTGGTCCGGGCGCTGAACGCTCGCGGTGAAACGCGCATCCTTGCGGTCGACGATCTGGAGCGGGGCGACAAGTTCAGGAACCTCGCGGGCTGCGAGGTCGCCGAGTATCTCGACAAGAACGAATTCCGGACGCGTCTGCAGGAAGGAGATTTCGCAGGATCGATCGACGCCATTTTCCACCAGGGCGCCTGCTCCGACACCATGGAGACCGACGGCCGCTTCATGATGGAAAACAACTACCGCTATTCCATGGCGCTGCTCGATTTCTGCCTCGAAGACGAGGTGCCCCTGATCTATGCGTCCTCGGCGGCAGTGTACGGGGCGAGCGCCACGTTCCGCGAGGAGCGAAAGTTCGAGGCGCCGCTCAACGTGTACGGTTATTCCAAATTCCTCTTCGATCAGGCGGTGCGCCGGCGTCTCCATGAAGCCGGCTCGCAGGTCGCGGGCTTCCGCTACTTCAACGTCTACGGCCCCAACGAATGGCACAAGGGACGCATGGCCTCGGTGGCCTGGCACTTCTTCAACCAGTACCAGGCGGAAAGGCGCGTGCGCCCCTTCGTCGGATCCGGGGGCTACGCCGACGGCGAGCAGCGTCGTGACTTCGTTTCGGTGGAGGACGTCAGCCGCATCAATATGCACTTCCTGGATCATCCCGAGGTTTCGGGCATCTTCAACATCGGGACCGGGCGCGCGCAAAGCTTCAACGACGTCGCGCTCGCGACCATCAACGCCTGCCGCAAGCCGAACGGCGAGCGGCCGGTCTCCCTGGACGAAGCGCGCGCGCAGGGCCTCATCGACTACGCGCCATTCCCGGAGGCTCTGAAAGGGAAATACCAGAATTTCACGCAGGCGGATGTCGGGGCGCTGCGTCGCTCGGGCTACTCCGCCCCCTTCCTCTCGGTTGAGGAAGGCGTCGGACGGTACTGCCAGCAGATGCTCGACGAAAAAAAAGCCGCCGGCGACTGATCTTTTTGCGGCTTGCGATATCATAGGATCATGGATCGCAATCCCCAGCTCGACTACAAGACGATCGAAGACACGGTCGGGGATACGCCCCTGGTGAGGCTCAAGCGCCTCCCCGGGAAAACCTCCAATATCGTCCTCCTGAAGCTCGAGGGCAACAATCCGGCAGGCTCGGTCAAGGACCGACCTGCGATGTCGATGATCGTGCGCGCGGAGAAGCGCGGCACGATCAAGCCGGGCGACGCGCTGATCGAAGCGACGAGCGGCAACACCGGGATCGCGCTGGCGATGTCCGCAGCGATCCGCGGCTACCGGATGATCCTGATCATGCCCGAGCACCTTTCCGCCGAGCGCCGCCAGACGATGCGCGCCTTCGGCGCGGAGATCGTGCTCACGCCCAAATCGGGTGGCATGGAGGCGGCACGCGATCTCGCCGAGAAGATGCAGCGCGAGGGCAAGGGACGCATCCTCGATCAGTTCGCCAATCCCGACAACCCCCTGTCCCACTACGAGGGCACGGGACCTGAGATCTGGCGCGACACCAAGGGCACGCTCACGCACTTCGTGAGCAGCATGGGCACCACCGGTACTATCATGGGATGCTCGCGCTTCTTCAAGGAGAAGAACCCGAAGATCCAGATCGTCGGCTGCCAGCCGGAGGAAGGCTCCCAGATCCCCGGCATACGCAAGTGGCCCGAGGCCTACCTGCCGAAGATCTACGACAAGGCGCGCGTGGACCGCGTAGAGAGCGTCTCGCAGGCGGAGGCCGAGGAGACGGCTAGGCGCATGGCGCGCGAGGAAGGCATCTTCGCCGGCATATCCTCGGGCGGTGCGCTCGCGGTGGCGTTGCGGATCTCGCGCGAGCTCGAGAACGCGACCATCGTGTCGATCGTCTGCGATCGCGGCGATCGCTATCTATCCACGGGCGTCTTCCCCGATTGACCGCGGCATCGGCCGCGTGAGCGAATGACGCCGATCCTCGCATTCGACATCGAGACGGTGCCGGACATCGCCGGCCTGCGCCGGCTGCACGGCATCGACCCGCAGGTGTCCGAGCGCGATGTCGCCGAGTTCGCATTCCGCGAGCGGCGTGCGAGGACGGGGCAGGATTTTCTTCCACTGCACCTGCATCGCGTGGTCGCGATCGCGTGCGCGCTGCGCGACGACGATTCGTTCCGTTGCTGGTCGCTGGGAAGCGCCGAGGAGGGCGAAGCCGTGCTCATCCGGCGTTTTTTCGACGGCGTGGAGAAATACACCCCGCAGCTGGTGTCGTGGAACGGCGGAGGATTCGACCTTCCGGTGCTGCATTACCGCAGCCTCGTGCACGGCGTGAGCGCACCGCGCTACTGGGAACAGGGGGATGAGGACCGGGATTTCCGGGGCAATACCTACCTCGGCCGGTACCACATGCGCCACGCCGACCTGATGGATGTCCTGGCGATGTATCAGCCGAGGAATTACGTGCCGCTCGACGAGCTGGCGCAGCTTCTAGGTTTCCCGGGAAAGCTGGGGCTCGACGGGTCGAAGGTGTGGGACGCGTACCAGGCGGGACAGATACAGCAGATCCGCAATTACTGCGCGACCGACGCCGCCAACACCTACCTCGTGTTCCAGCGCTTCCAGCTGATTCGCGGCCGGTGCGATCCGGAGCAGTACTCGAACGAGCTTCGGCTGGTTCGGGAAACGCTCGCGAAGTCGGACGAAGCGCACTGGCGCGAGTTCCTCGAGCGCTGGAGCTGATGCCGCAGGCGCTGATCGAATCTCTCGACCGCGAAGGGCGCGGCGTTGCGCATGTCGACGGCAAGACGATCTTCGTCGACGGCGCGGTCACCGGCGAGGAGGTCGAGTATTCCCCTTACCGCAGGAAGCCCGCCTGGGAGCTCGCGCAGATCGTGCGCATCGCGAAAGGCGCGGCGGCCCGAGTCGCTCCACGCTGCGCCTTCTTCGGCGCCTGCGGCGGATGCTCGATGCAGCACGTCGAGGAGCGCACTCAGGTCGCGGCCAAGCAGCGCGTGCTCGAGGATGCCCTGTGGCACATCGGCCGCGTGCGCCCCGAGGCGATGCTGAGGCCGCTCCACGGCCTGGCCTGGGGGTACCGGCACCGGGCCCGCATGTCGGTGCGCTGGGTGCCGAAGAAGGGCGGTTCCCTGGTCGGATTTCGCGAGCGCAGGTCAAGCTTCGTGACGGACATGACGAGCTGCGAGGTTCTGCCGCCGCGCGTGTCCGGTCTCATCCGGCCGTTGCGCGCGCTGGTCGACTCGCTGTCGATTCAGGGGCAGCTGCCCCAAATCGAGGTCGCCCAGGGCGATGAGACGATCGTGCTGGTGCTGCGGGTCCTCGCCCCTCCCGGCGCCGACGACCGGGATCGCCTCAAGCGATTCGCCGAGCAGCACGGCATACAGCTGTGGCTCCAGCCCGCCGGGCCGGATTCCGCCCGGGCGTTCTGGCCTCTCGATACTGCTCCGCTCTTCTACGCCCTGCCCGAATTCCAGGTGCGCATCGCATTCGGCCCGACGGATTTCACCCAGGTGAATCCCGCGGTGAACCGGCTGCTGGTGCGCAGAGCCCTGTCGCTGCTCGATCCCCGGCCGGGGGAGAAAATCGCGGATTTCTTCTGTGGGCTGGGTAATTTCAGCTTGCCGATCGCGCGAAGCGGCGCCGACGTGCTCGGAGTGGAAGGCCATGCGGGGCTGCTCGCGCGGGCGGAGGAAAACGCCCGCGCGAACGGG
>DASSJA010000434.1:0-12946 GCA_035691445.1 Burkholderiales bacterium
CAACGACGCCGACGTCGTATACGGCGCGGCGCGCGACGCGATCGCCCAGGCGCGCGATGGGCGGGGACCGTCGCTGATCGAGTGCCTCACTTACCGGCACAGCGGCCACTCGCGTGCCGACCCGGCCAAGTACCGGCCGAAGGAAGAGCTCGAGGAGTGGATGAAGCGCGATCCGGTGGCGCTCTATCGTGCGCGGCTGCTCGCTTCCGGGATTTCCGAAGCGAAGCTCGCGCAGCTCGAGTCGGAATCCATGGCGAAGCTCGAGCAGGCGACGGCGGCGGCCAAGGCTTCGCCCACGCCCGCGGTCGAGTCCGCGATGACCGACGTCTGGGCCGACGGAGGCAACGCATGGCGCAACTGAGCTATCGCGACGCGGTTTCGGCCGGCATCGCGCAGGAGATGCGGCGCGACGAGCGCGTCGTGCTGTTCGGCGAGGACACGGCGGCCGCGGGCGGAGTGTTCAAGACCACCGTGGGCCTGTTCGAGGAGTTCGGCGCACGGCGCGTAAAGGACACGCCGATCTCGGAGCTCGCCATCCTCGGCGCGGCGATGGGCGCGGCGATGACGGGCCTGAAGCCCGTCGCCGAGATCATGTTCTCGGATTTCCTCGCCTGCTGCTGGGACTACGTCGCGAACGAGATCGCCAAGACGCACTACATGAGCAACGGGCAGATCAAGCTTCCGCTCGTCATCCGCACGGCGAACGGCGCGGGCTCGCGCTTCGGCGCGCAGCACTCGCAGAGCGTTGAGAACTGGGCGATGGCGATTCCGGGCATCAAGGTGATCGCGCCGTCCAACCCTGCCGACGCCAAGGGCCTGCTCGCCGCCGCGATCCGCGACCCCGATCCGGTGCTGTTCTTCGAGCACAAGAGCCTGCTCGCGAACAAGGGCGAGGTGCCCGACGGCGAACACGTGGAAACTCTCGGGCGCGCGAAGGTGCTGCGCACTGGCGCGGACGCCACGATCATCGCGCTCGCCGCGATGGTCCCGAGAGCGGATAAAGCCGCCGAAGCGCTCGCGGGCGAGGGCATCCGGGCGACGGTGATCGACGTCAGGTCGCTCGTTCCGCTGGACACCAGGACGATCCTCGCGGAATCGGCGCGCACCGGGCGCGTGTTTACCGTCGAAGAGAATCCGCGGCTGTGCGGCTGGGGCGCGGAGATCGCCTCGATTATCCAGGAGGAAATTTTCAGCGCCCTGAAGGGCCCGATCATCAGGATCACCACGCCGCACGTGCCGCTGCCTTCCGCCGACCAGCTCGAGGACGCGGTGGTGCCGACGGTCGCACGCATCGTCGCCGAGGTGAAGCGTGGCTTGGGCCGCGGCGCGTAGAACGGAGAGAAGATGGACGTGATCATGCCGCAGCTCGGCGAGACGGTGACCGAGGGAACGGTCGCCAACTGGTACAAGAAGGTCGGCGACACCGTGAAGGCGGACGAGCCGCTGTTCGACGTCGAGACCGACAAGGTCACTACCGAAATTCCGGCCATCGCAAACGGCGTGCTCAAGGCCATCCTGGTCGAAGCGGGGGCGACCGTTCCGGTGGGCACGGTGCTCGCGGTGATCGAGCCGAAGTAAGAACGGGGGATACCAAGGAGAAGCGAATTGAGTTCGGGCAAGAACGCAAGGATTGGCTGGATCGGCGCCGGCCGCATGGGTTTCGAGATGGCGCGGCGCCTGGCGAAAGGTGGCTGCGACATCGCGGTGTGGAACCGCACGCGGGCCAAGGCTGAACCGCTCGCGAAGGACGGAGCCAAGATCGTCGACAATCTGAAGGACCTCGCTGCCTGCGACATTGTCTTCTGCATGGTGTCGACCTACGACGACGTCAAGGAAGTGATCGCGGGGCCGAAGGGGCTGCTGTCGGGTTCGGCGAAGCCGCGCATGGTCGTCGAATGCTCGTCCATCTCGCTCGACGGATCGGCGGATCTGCGCAGGATCCTCGCGGCAAAGGGTGTCGAGTTGCTCTCCGCACCGGTGTCGGGCAACGCCAAGGTGATCAAGGCAGGCAAGCTGACCTTCGTCGTGTCGGGCCCGAAGGGTGCGTACGACGCTGCGGCGCCCTACCTCGCGATGATGGGACAGGGTTCGTCCTACGTCGGCGAGGGCGAGCTTTCGCGCATCGTCAAGATCTGCCACAACGTGATGCTCGGCGTCGTTACTCAGTGCATGGCGGAGGTCACCGTTCTCGCAGAGAAGGCCGGGGTGCCGCGTCACGCCTTCCTCGACTTCCTCAACAAGAGCGTGATGGGCTCGACCTTCACGCGCTACAAGGCGCCGGCTTTCGTCAATCTGGATTTCCACGTAACCTTCACCCCTTACCTGCTGCGCAAGGACCTCGACCTGGGCCTCGAGGCCGGGCGAAAGTTCGAAGTCCCGATGCCCCTCGCAGCGATTACCCGCGACCTGGTCCAGTCGATGATGGGCAACGGCATGAGCGACGAGGATTTCTCCAAGCTCCTCGTCCAGCAGGCGAAGTCGTCCGGGTTCGAGCTGAAGCCCGAAAACGTCGCCGTGAGCGACGGGTTGTCATAACAGTTCCATAGAGGAAGAGGAGATGGCATGAAAAACATGACGAGAGCAGCCGCGGCCCTGCTGGCGGCCGGTGCGTTGCAGGCGTTCGCGCAAAGTTACCCCACCAAGCCGGTGCACGTGATCATCTCGTTCACGCCCGGCAGCTCGACCGACATCGTCGGGCGGATCGTTATGCAGAAACTTTCCGAGATCTGGGGGCAGCCGGTGATCCCCGAGAATCGCTCCGGCGCGGGAGGTTCGATCGGCACGGCGGTGGCGGCCAAGGCGCCGGCAGATGGCTATACGCTGCTCGTCGATTCCAACGCCCACACGGTGACCCCGTCCATTTACGCGAAGCTGCCCTACGACGTGGAGAAGGATTTTGTCGACATCGCGCCCCTCGCCTCGCAGCCCAACGTCCTCATCGTGAATGCGAACTCACCGTACAAGACGCTGATGGATCTCGTCAACGCGGCTAAGGCGAAGCCAGGAGCGATCAATTGGGGCCACGCCGGCGTCGGCAGCGGCACGCATCTCAACACCGAGAAGTTTGTCGCCGCAGCGAAGATCAATGTCACCCAGATTCCGTTCAAGGGAACCCCGGAGGTGGTGCAGGCGATGCTGAGCGGATCCGTGGATTGTTATTGGGCGCCGATCTCTGCGGCGATTCCGCATATCAGGGGCGGCAGGGTGCGTCCGCTGGCCGTAAGCTCACCCAGGCGAAACAGCCAGCTGCCCGACGTACCCACTACGGGCGAAGCGGGCGTGCAGGGCGCCGACGCACCGCTGTGGTTCGGCCTGTGGGCGCCCGCCGGTACGCCGGCAAATATCGTCGCCAAGATTTCGGCCGACACGCGCAAGGCGCTCGCCGATCCCGGCGTACGCGACAGGCTCTCCAACCTGGGCAACGACACCATGGACATGTCGCCCCAGGACTTCGCTCGGTTCGTGCGCAGCGAGATCGAGGGGTACGCGCACGTCATCAAGGCGGCTGGTATCAAGCCGCAGTGATCCGGCCGGTTCGCGCAGGGCGACCGTGACGCGGAGCGAAGGGCAGCCGAGCATCGTCGTTTCGAACGCCGGAAAGGGCTTCGGCGCGCTCGAGGTGTTTCGCGGCGTGAGCCTGGAGGTGGGAGAGCGGGAGGTGGTCGCGATCATCGGTCCCTCCGGATGCGGGAAGACGACGCTGCTGCGTTGCCTGAACGGCCTTCTCCCATTGAGCGAAGGGGAGGTCCGGATCGAGGGAGAGCCGGTCAGCGGGCCGCGGCAGGGCGTGGCGATGGTGTTCCAGCATTTCGGCCTGTTTCCCTGGAAGACGGTATTCCAGAACGTTGCCTACGGTCTCAGGCTGGCCGGAGCTTCGCGCTCGGAGATCGGCGAGAAGGTACCGCATTTCATCAAGCTGGTTGGTCTCGAAGGATTCGAGAGCTATTATCCGTATCAGGTTTCGGGCGGCATGCAGCAGCGCTGCGGGCTGGCGCGCGCTCTCTCTGTCCGGCCGCGGGTGCTGCTGATGGATGAACCGTTCGGCGCGGTGGACGCCCAGACGCGCGAGATCCTCCAGCTCGAGCTGCTGCGCATCTGGGAGCAGAGCCGGACGACGATGGTGTTCGTCACGCACGCGATCGACGAAGCCGTCCTCATGGGCGACCGGGTGCTGGTGCTCAAAGGGCGGCCGAGCGGGGTCCAAGAGATCGTCGAGGTGGACCTGCCGCGGCCGCGCAGCCGGGAAACGCTGCTGCTGCCGCGATTCGCGGAGCTGCGCGAGCACGTCTGGACGACGCTCATGGCGGACGCGCGCAAGGCCGAATTCGAGGTAAAGCGGTGAGTACGATCAATTTCAATCAACGAGGAGAAGAGCTCATGACAACACGGTGGAACAACCGTCCCCGGGCGATTCGGGCCGCGTGCCTGACGTTCCTTTTGGCCTGCGTCCCGGCGGTATGCTCGGCGCAGAAAATCACCATCGGCACCCCGGGAATCCCGCCCATCTTCGGCACGGTGATCATGCTGGTCGCGGACAAGGAAGGTTTCTTCAAGAAGCACGGCGCCGAAGTGACGGTGCGCGGCTTCGAGACCGGCTCCTTCGCCACGCGCGCGGTCGTGGCCGGCGAGATCGAGCTCGCGCTCGGACCTTCGCCGCTGGTCGTCAGCCAGGTCGCGAACACCGGAGTTCCGCTGGTGGGCATTTGGGGGATGGAGCACCCGGACTGGCTGCTCGGATCGACAGACCCCGGCGCCTCTTGCTCGAGCATCAAGGGACAGGCCGTGGGCGTGGACGCGGTGGGAGGCGCACGCTCGATCGCGCTCAAGAACATGCTCATCGGCGGCTGCAGGATGAAGATCGACGACGTGCAGCAGGTTGCGCTCGGCTCTCAGACGGCGGCGGCAATGATCGCCGGCCAGCTGAAGTACGGCGCGCTCCATATCGACGACGTTCCGACCATCGAGGCTCAGAGCGGCAAGACGATCAAGATCATCACCACGCAGAAGCAGTCGCGCCCAAACGACCACTACCTGCTGCTGGTCACGCGCAAGGACAAGCTGGCGAAGGACCGGGACGCGTTCGTGCGCGCGGTGGCCGCGCTGATCGACGCGGAGCGCTTCATGCGCAATCCCGCGAACGCCGACCGCGTGGCGCAGGACGCGGCGCCGACCGGGCGCTCCCCCGAGTTCGCGAAGAAGTCCCTCGCGGCGTACCTGCAGATCGAGTTCTGGCCCCACGAGACGGACGGCCTCGGGCGCGCGCAGCTCGAAGCGGTGGCCAAGGGTCAGAAGGCAGTAGGCAACATCAAGAGCGACAAGAACCCGGCGCCGTACGACAGCTTCATCGATACGTCCATCTGGCGCGACGCGTACAAGCTGGTGGGCAAGGGCTGAAGGCCCGGCGTTCACGGGAGTTCGCGATGCAGGAGCGAAGCAGCCGAGCCCGCCGCGCGACGGTTGTCGCGAGCCTCGCTCTCGGCGCGATTGTCTGGGAGGTCGCCGGCCGACTCACCTCGGAGGCGTTCTGGGCGCCGCTGTCGGTGACGCTGAAGAGCCTCGCGGAGCTGGCGGAGCGGGGTACGCTCCTGCACCAGGCGGCGGATTCCTTCAGCCTGTATATCGCGGGGCTCGCGCTGTCGGTGCTCGTCGGAGCGCCTCTCGGCCTGCTGCTCGCGCGCGTCGCGTGGCTGCGGGTGGCGCTGGAGGACTACATCATGGTGCTGTACGCCACGCCGATGGTGGCGTTGATCCCGTTCATCCTCTCGATCATGGGATTCGGTTTTGCGCCGAAGGTGCTGGTGGTGTTCCTCTTCGCCGTGTTCCCGGTGCTCTACAACACTATCGAAGGCGCGCGCAGCATCCGGCCCGAGCTCGTCGAAGTGGCGCATTCTTTCCGCACCAGCGAATGGCAATTGTGGCGGGACGTGATGATCCCCTACACCTTGCCGTATGCGATGACGGGCATCCGCCAGGCGATCGCCAGAGGGCTCGTGGGAATGGTCGCCGCGGAGTTTTTCCTCAGTCCCTCCGGTCTCGGGCAGATGATCATGATGGGCTCGATGAACTTCGACACCGCCGGGATGCTCGCGGCCATCCTGGTGATCGTCCTGGTCGGCGTAGCCCTGATGGATCTGGGCCGATACCTCGAGAGGCGGTTCGCCGCGTGGCGGGGGATCGGACCGTGAGCCGGGGCGCTGCGATAACGCTCGCGGGTCCGCGTGAAGTCCGGTCCGCGCTTTCGAATCGTCCGACGGCGATTCTTCTGAAGGTGGCGGGCGGCCTCGTCCTGCTCGCGGTGTGGGAGATCGTCGTTCGAGCATTCGCGCCGGCTTACGTGGCGCGTCCGACGGGAATTGCGCGCGTGTTCTTCCAGGTTCTCGGAGACCGGGAGTTTCTTGCGGCCGCCGGCGCGACTTTGTGGGCGGTGGTCGAAGGCTTGCTCATATCGGTGGTCGCCGGCACCCTGGTGGGCACCGTCATGGGACGCGTCGCGCTCGTGGAGCAGGGGCTGCGCTACTACGTCAACAGCCTGTTCGCGACGCCGATGGTGGCGATACTCCCGCTGGTGACTCTCTGGTTCGGCTACAGCGCCGACGCGCGCCTTGCGACCGTAGTGTTCGCCTCTTTCTTTTCCATCGTCATCAACACCTGCGACGGGGCGCGCTCGGTGCCTCTCGACTATCTGGAAGTGGCGCGCGCGTTTCGGGCACGGCCGCTGTCGACGCTGTTCGACGTATTGCTGCCGTCCTCCCTCCCCTATCTGCTGGCAGGAGTACGGCTGGCCGCGGGCCGCGCGCTCATCGGGGCGGTGGTCTCCGAGTTCTTCGTCTCGATTCCGGGGCTGGGCTTTTACATCGTATACAACTCGCGCATCTTCAAGCACAACGAAGCGCTGGTCGCGGTGATGGTTCTGGTCGCCGCCGGCGTGGGTTTCGACGCGCTGGTCAAATGGCTCACCCGGCGCTTCATGCCCTGGGGCCGGCGAAGCTGAGGCGGGCTGACCCTCGAGCGCATTTGCGTTCATAATTGACCTATCGAGGCGCGTTCGTGCGCCGGCCAGGAGGTAGCATGTCCAAGCAGCGAATCAGCTACGTCGACATCGGCAAGATGGATCCCGACATGCGCAGGGAAATGGAGCGCTGCCAGCGCGAGGGCACGCCCCGCCCCGAGAGCTCCGCGGTGCGCGCTCACGTGCCCGCCTGCTTCTGGTTCTTCGCCAACTCATGGCGCGACATCTTCAAGAACGGCGTCTGCGACCACGCCATCAAGGAGCTGTGCCGCTTGTACGTATCACGCTCCGTGGAGTGCGAGTACTGCGGCAACCAGCGCTCGGTCCGCGCGTCCTCGAGCGGCGCAGTGATCGAGGACCACGTGAGGGACCTGCTCGATTTCGAGAAGTCGACGCGCTACAGCGATCGCCAAAAAGCAGCCCTCGCTTACGCCGAGGCGATCACCTGGCATACGCAGACCGACGACGCGTTCTGGCAGCGCATGAGCAAACATTTCAGCGAGCCCGAGCTGGTCGAGCTCGGTTGCATGATCGGCCTCACCCTGGGCCAGCAAAGCTGGTTGCGGCTGCTCCACATCGAGCACCACGAGGTCCTCGCGGGCAACTCGGCGTCGATGGCCCCCGGCTTCGAGGACGCCCGTGCGCTCGCCGAGGCCAAGGCCTCTCCTGATTACTGGGCGAAGGGCAAGGGTCACTCGGAAAAAGCCGCCTGACACGTCCGGGCCGGGCCGGACTGCCCATGAGCTTCCAGGGCAAGAACTGCCTGATCACGGGCGCGGCCGGCAATCTCGGCCGGGCGGTCGCCTCCGCGTTCGCCGCCGAGGGTGCGTCGCTCATCCTCATGGATCACGCCCAGGAGCACCTGCGCTCGGCGTACGGCGCCGAAGGGAGCGGCAGGCGGTTCGCGCTCGCCGACCTCCGCGACGCGCAGTCCGTCGCCCGCGCCATTCCTGCGGGGACCCGGATCGACATTCTCTGCAATATCGCCGGCGGATTCCGCATGGGGCAGCCGGTGCACGAGACCAGCGACGAGACCTGGGACTTGATGCTCGGCCTCAACGCGAGATCGGTGCTCAACTGCGCCCGCGCGGTGGTCCCCGGCATGCTCGCGGCGGGCGGCGGAAAAATCATCAACGTCGGTGCGATTGCAGCCTTGTCCGGCAAGGCGAACATGGCTGCCTATACTGCGTCGAAGAGCGTGGTAATACGGCTTACGGAAAGCATGGCTGCGGAATTGCGGGAAAAAGGCATCAACGTAAATTGCATCCTTCCGAGCACCATCGACACGCCGCAGAACCGCAAGGACATGCCCAAAGCGGATTCCAGGCGCTGGGTGGCGCCAGAAGCATTGGCAGACGTCGTGCTGTTTCTCGCGTCCGATGCCGCGCGGGCGATCCACGGAGCCTCGATCCCCGTCGCTGGTCTGGCCTGATTACAATACCCGGCTCAGTCCACTGCCGGGACCTCAATGAACGAAGTCTTCATCTGCGATGCCGTGCGCACACCTTTCGGTCGCTACGGCGGCGCGCTGTCCTCCATACGGACCGATGACCTCGCGACCCTGCCGATCAAGGCGTTGATGGAGCGCAACGCTCAGGTCGACTGGGGGGCGCTCGACGACGTGATCTACGGCTGCGTGAATCAGGCGGGAGAGGACAATCGCAACGTGGCGCGCATGGCGCTCCTGCTCGCGGGGCTCCCGGAGACGGTGCCCGGCGCGACCGTGAATCGCCTGTGCGGCTCGAGTCTGGACGCGGTCGGCACCGCGGCGCGGGCAATCCGAAGCGGTGAGGCGCAGTTCGTGCTTGCGGGAGGCGTGGAGAGCATGTCGCGGGCGCCTTTCGTCATCCCCAAGTCGGAGAACGCATTCTCGCGCACGGCAAAAATCGAGGACACGACCATAGGCTGGCGCCTGGTCAATCCGGCAATGAAGACGAAGTACGGCATCGATTCGATGCCGGAGACTGCGGAGAATGTCGCCGAAGAATTCAAGGTGACCCGGTCCGACCAGGACGCTTTTGCGCTGAGAAGCCAGCAGCGCTGGGCGGTGGCCCAAGCGAAGGGCTTTTACCGCAGCGAGATCGTCCCAGTCTCCGTCCCGAACAGGAAAGGGGCGGCGACGGCGGTCGACCGCGACGAGCATCCTCGCCCCGACGCGACCCTGGACGGGCTCGCCAAGCTCAAAGGCGTAGTGAAGCCGGAGGGTACGGTGACCGCAGGCAACGCCTCGGGCGTCAACGACGGCGCCTGCGCGATTATTCTTGCCTCGGAGATCGCCGCGAAAAAACACAAACTCACCCCCCGGGCCCTGGTCCTGGCCATGGCCACAGCGGGAGTTGCGCCGCGCATCATGGGCATGGGTCCGGCCCCCGCGACCCGAAAAGTGCTGGAAAAAACCGGCCTCAAGCTCTCACAGATGGATGTAATCGAGCTCAACGAGGCGTTTGCCGCGCAGGCTCTCGCCGTAACCCGCGATCTGGGGCTTCCCGATGGTGCGCCCCACGTGAACCCGAACGGCGGTGCGATTGCCATCGGCCATCCGCTCGGCGCATCCGGCGCGCGACTGGTTACGACCGCAATGTATCAGTTGAAGGAAGTCAAGGGACGCTACGCCCTGTGCACGATGTGCATCGGTGTCGGGCAGGGTATCGCGCTCGTCATCGAGCGGGTCTAGTGCGCAACGCTTTTTACGATGTAGCCGCCTGATTTTTCGTCGCGCTCTAGCTGCAGCATGTTGCGCGCCTCAGCCTCGTCGAGCAGCTTGGAGAACGACGAGAATCCGTAGTAGGACTCATTGAAGCCGGGATTGCGCCTTTTCATCGCCTGCTTGACCATCGATCCCCAGATCTTTTCCTCGGCCCCGCGCTCGGCGATCAGGGCGTCGACGGTCTGCATCACCAGATCCAGGGCTGCGTCGGTCTTGTCCTCTCCGTCTTTGGGCCCCCCGTCTGCCGAAGCCGGCTTGCTCTGGGGTTTCTTCCGCGGTGGGCGTCGCGAAGGCTTCTCGCGCACGAGGTCGTCATAGAAGATGAACTCGTCGCAGTTTGCCACGAGCAGGTCCGAGCTCGAGTTCTTCACGCCAACGCCGATCACGGTCTTGTCGTTTTCGCGCAGCTTGGAGACGAGGGGAGAGAAGTCGGAGTCGCCGCTGATGATCACGAAGGTGTCGACGTGAGACTTGGTGTAGCACAGGTCCAGCGCGTCGACCACCATGCGGATATCGGCGGAGTTCTTGCCCGACATCCGCACGTGGGGGATCTCGATCAGCTCGAAGGAGGCCTCGTGCATGTCGGCCTTGAAGTCCTTGTACCTCTCCCAATCGCAGTAAGCCTTCTTGACCACGATGCTCCCTTTCAGGAGCAGGCGCTCGAGGACCTTGGTGATGTCGAATTTGGCGTATTTGGCGTCGCGCACGCCGAGGGCCACGTTCTCGAAATCGCAGAACAGCGCCATGTTGGCGGTATCGCCGGATGCGGGCATCGGGGTTCCTCGGGGCCTGTCGGGGGCATTATCCCATTGTCGCGCTCGGATCAGGGTTGAACTTCGGGCGTTCTCGGCATAGCATCGACCTTTCCCGGAGCAAACCATGCATACCGAAGTCCACGTTCACGGCACCGTCCTTCTGAGAAACGGAGTCAGCCAGACCGAGATCGAAGTGGCGCTCAGGCCCTGGTTCGACTACGTCGATGTCGACGGGCTGGCGGACGCACGCAGCGCCCATCAGGACGAGCCCGGCATCGTATTCGACCGGCGCAGGCGCGCGCTCGACATTTGCTGGACTGGTTACGTGGGTCGTAATTTTCAGCACTCGCTGGAAGGAGCGTTCGAATCTCTCTCGCCGTATTCCGAGGAGGCCGCGGCAGTCGAAGTGAGTTACTACCAGGAGGACGGCCAGGACGAGCACAGCTGGGTGTTCGTCGGCCCGACGCCGGATGCGATCCGCGAGATGCAGAGGCGGCGCATGATCGATGATCTCTCGGCGCTGCTGTCGCGCCATTTCGGTGATGCCGAAATCGGCGAAGTGCACGCGCTCGTCAATCAGCTCTTTGCACGCCGCGGCGCCGAAGCGCCCCAGGACCGCACTCAGGCCCGTCCCGGAGGCGCCTCCGGCAAGAAGCATCTGCACTGATATCGCAGTCCGGGAGGGGCGACCTGCCCGTTCCGTGCGGGTCCCAAGCGTAGTCAGCGGAAGTCTTTGATTTCCTAACGTATTACATTCAGTTTACCATGTAAACCATTAATTTATATTAACTTATTTCATATCAAGCTGATTCTTAGGAAGGTATCTTAAGTCCCTGTTGTAGCTAAAAATTTCGTCAATTTCGGGCTTGACCGCCCCTTCGGTTTCCTCTACAGTGGTGAGAAGTAGGTTTTAGTGGGGAACTGTGGCGCTTCGATTCGCCACCAGAAGGGAGATCGTTGTTTCAAGGGGCGACAGAGCTGAGTCTAGACGCCAAGGGAAGGCTTGCCGTGCCGACCCGGCATCGCGACGTCTTGTTATCCGGGGGCGGAGCGGTAGTCCTTACCGCCCACCCCGACATCTGCCTGCTTCTCTATCCCCGCGTTGCCTGGGAGCCGATTGGAGCCAAGGTCCAGGCGCTGTCCAGCTTCAACGAGCAGGCCCGCTGGTGGCAGCGGCTGCTGGTTGGCTTCGCGGAAGAGCTGGAGCCGGACGCTCAAGGCCGAATCCTGGTTTCGCCCGCGCTGCGCAAATTCGCCGGCCTGAAGAAGGACGTGATGCTCGTTGGACAGGGGAGTCATTTCGAAATCTGGGACATAACCGCGTGGGACGAGCGGTTGGCGCGAGGTCTTACGCAAGTAGGCACTAACCCGCCCCCGGGGACCGAAAACTTCTCGCTGTGAGCGCGGATGCACACGTTCCCGTCCTCCTCCACCCCGCAGTCGACGCACTTGCGATCGAATCACGGCCCGACGGCACCTTTGTGGACGCGACCTTCGGCAGAGGCGGTCACAGCCGGCTGATTTTGGAGCGGCTCGGCCCGAACGGTCGACTCATCGCGATCGACCGGGATCCGGATGCGGTCGCGGCCGCGCGCGCGGTGAGCGATTCGCGGTTCACGCCGGCGCACGCGCGTTTCAGCGAGTTGCAGGTGACGCTGGCCGCCTTGGGGGCGGGTCTGGCAGACGGGGTCCTGTTCGATTTGGGCGTGTCCTCGCCTCAACTCGAAGACCCGTCGCGCGGATTCGGCTTTCGGGTCGATGCGCCCCTGGACATGCGCATGGACCCCACGCGGGGCTCGGGCGCAGCCCAGTGGCTGGAACGGGCGGATGAGGCCGAGATCAGGGAGGTGATCAGCAACTATGGCGAAGAACGGTTTGCTAAACAGATTGCAAAGGCGATTGTTGCTGCTCGGCGAAGAAGGCCTCTCCGGAGGACCGGGGAACTTGCCTCTGTCGTGGCTGCGGCCGTCAGGACGCGTGAACCGGGCCAGAACCCGGCGACGCGGACGTTTCAGGCTCTACGGATTCACGTCAATCAGGAGCTTGAGGAATTGTCGCTAGCACTGCCCCAGGCGCTGGATGCACTCAAGGCCAGGGGACGCCTGGCCGTGATCAGCTTCCATTCGCTCGAGGACCGAATCGTGAAGAACTTCATACGCCGCGCCGCGCGGCCGATGCTGCCCGAGCGCCTGCCAGTGCGAGCCGGAGAAATGCCGCCACCCAAACTGCGCATCCTCGGCTCCCCGATCCGGGCCAGGGCGGAAGAACTCCGGGCCAACCCCCGCGCGCGGAGCGCAGTACTGCGCGTCGCCGAGAAACTCAACTAGGCCCGCAATGGCCCGCCTGAACTTGCTTCTGCTGGCCGCCTTGACGGCGTGCGCTCTGGGTCTCGTGACTTCGCAACACCTGGCACGGCGATTCTTTGGAGAGCTCGAGCAGGAGCAGGAACGTTCGCGCCAGCTCGGAGTCGAATAC
>DASSJA010000435.1:0-3316 GCA_035691445.1 Burkholderiales bacterium
TTTCAGGTGGACACGTCCGCCGAGCGGGCTCGGTTGCAAAAGGAAGTCGCACGCCTCGAAGGTGAAATTGCCAAGGCGGGCGCCAAGCTCGCGAATCCGAGCTTTGTCGAACGCGCGCCGGCAGCAGTAGTAGCTCAGGAAAAAGAGCGTCTCACGACGTTCGCAGCTACGCTAGACAAAGTTAGAGCACAGCTCGACAGGCTCAAGGCGTAGATTCCCACAAGTGATCCCCGCGCTCCGCGCGTTCCGCTCCAAAAACTTCCGGATCTTCTACGCTGGGCAGGGACTCGCGCTGCTGGGAAACTGGATACAGAGCGTGGCGATGAGCTGGCTCGTGTATCGAGTCACCGGCTCGGCCCTTTTGCTCGGTGTGACTGCCGGCGCGCAGCAGCTGCCCGTTTTGTTCCTGTCCCCGATCGCGGGCGTATGGGCCGATCGGGTCAATCGCCGTCGCCTGCTGATGCTGATCCAGTCGCTCGCGTTCGCCCAGGCCGTGACCCTCGCGGCGCTCACGTTCGCCGGCGTGGTCCGCGTCCCCTACTTGATAGCGCTCGCTCTGCTACTCGGGATCGTCACCGCTTTCGAGACACCGACGCGCCAGGCTTTCCTGCTCGAACTGATAGAGCACAGGGAGGACCTGCCGAACGCCATCGCACTGCAATCGATGCTCTTTCAGTCGACGCGCTTCGTCGGACCTTCCCTCGCCGGCCTGTTGCTCGCCGCGTTCGGCGAGGCATGGTGCTTCCTGGCCAACGCGCTCTGCTATCTCGCGATCATCGCGACCTACGCCGCGGTGCGCGTGCGGCAGCGCGAGCCCGCCCATGCCGGCACCCAGTGGTGGCGTCAGCTCGCGTCGGGATTCGCCTATGCGTTCGGCTTTGCGGGAACCCGGCGACTGTTGCTGCTCCTCATGACGGTGGGGTTCTTCACCGCGCCTTGGCAATCATAGATGCCGATTTTCGCCGCCAAGACTTTCAGCGGAGATTCGAGAACCTTCGGCTTTCTGATCGGCGCCGTGGGGCTGGGCGCGGTCGCGGGAACGTTCCTCCTCGCGGCGCGCAGTTCGGTTCGCGGTCTCGGCCGGGTCATCGCCTCGACTACCGTGGCCGCCGGCGCGGCTCTGGCCGGATTCTCGATGTCGGGCGTGCTCTGGCTCTCGCTGGTCATGCTCGCCGTCTTCGGCGCAGGGCTGGTCGTCACGGCGGCGTCGATCAATACCATATTGCAGACGGTGGCCGAGGAAGACAAGCGCGCGAGGATCATCAGCATGTACGTCATGTGCTTCCTCGGATTCGCCCCCATCGGCAACTTCGTTGCCGGAGCGCTCGCCGAAGCGATCGGGGTCCACTGGACTCTGTTCTGCTGCGGCCTGGCCGTGGCGCTCGCCGGCGGGGCGTTCGCCGTGGGGTTGAAGAGCTGGGCGCGCGCGGTGAGGCCCGTCTACCTCAGGCAAGGCATCATCCGCGATCGATGAGCGTCGGAAGTCGCTCACGGCGTCCACCATGGGAGCACCCGCCGACAGGGCGGCGCTTCCCTGGCGCCTGCCCTTACTTCTTTTTCATGAAGAAGGTGAAGACTTTCTCGGCTTCCGCGTGCGAGAGCAGTTGGTTGCCGGTTTGCTTCGCGAAGGCCTGAAAATCCTTGACCGCGCCAGGATCGGTCGCGAGGACGCGCAATACCTGCCCGCTCGTGAGCTCAGCCAGGGCCTTTTTGGCGCGCAGGATCGGAAGCGGACAATTGAGTCCGCGAACGTCCAGATCCCTGTCGAAAGTCGTCATTGTCACCCGATCTCACTCAAGGGCGGAAACTATATACCATACCGACCGCTCGTTGAAGCAGCGCGAGCAGCGTTCGGACCGCGTTCACTTCCCGCAGCATGTGCCCATGACTGCCGGTTGCTTAAACGGTTTGCGGAACTTAAACTGGGACGCCGAGGGGACTCCAGAGAGCGGTTTTGGCAAAGGAATCGCCACCACTAGATTCGAAATGGCTGGTATTCGTCGCCAGTCTACCCATGGACGATCCCGCCGCCCGGATGCGGGTACTGCGCACGCTCGAGGCCATGGGCTGCGCCGTTCTGCGCGAGGGCGTCTATCTGCTTCCGGACAACCCGATAAACCGGCAAGGCCTGCAAAGGCTCTCTGAGCATCTGACGCGCATCAACGGTTCGGCGCATCTGCTTCACGTGACGGATTCCGATGCCCGGCAAGGACAGGAATTCAAATCGCTCTTCGATCGAGCGGGGAAATACGAGGAGCTGATCAAGACCGTCAAGTCATTGCGCGCCGGCTTCGGCGTTTCCGAGCCGAGCGCCATCGCGAGAGTCCTCAACAAGCAACGGCGCGAATTCGAAGCCATCAGCGCGCTGGATTTTTTCAATTCACCCAAAAAGGAGCGCGCCGCGCAGGTGCTCAGCGAAACCGAGAGCGAAGTTCGGAAAAGAATGTTCCCCGACGCCCCCAAGTCGGGCGGCTTGACGCAGACCGGACGCTACTACTTCAAGCGCGTGTGGGCGTCGCGCAAACCCCTATTGGCCGACCGGCTCGCCTCGGCCTGGCTCATCCGGCGCTTCATCGATCCTGAGGCGACCCTGCTGTGGCTCGGGAAGACGGAACAGTGCCCCTCGACTGCGGTCGGATTCGGTTTCGAGGGTGCGACGTTTTCCAACAGCCGGGACAAGGTAACGTTCGAGGAGCTGCTCGAAACGTTCAAGCTGGAAAAGAACGAAACGCTTGCGAAAATCGGGGCGCTTGTGCATTACCTCGATACCGGCGAAGCGCCGGTCGCCGAGGCGGCCGGAGTGGAAACGCTGCTGCAGGGAGCACGCCGGCGCTGCGGCAGCGATGAGGAATTGTTCACGGAAAGCGAGAAGACATTCGATCTTCTCTATGAGGCTTACTTCGAAGGGCCTGCGAAAAACCCGTCTCCCCGCTAGCGGTTTTTTTTCTCCTCGGCCTGCAGGGAGCGCAGGTCGCGCAAGCGCGCTTCGACCGCTGAGAGCTGGTAAAAATCTCCGTCACCGCTTTTCTGCGCGAGCTGAAGCTGCTCGATCGCGGCCGGCAGCGTGCCCTGCAGGACATAGGTTTCAGCAAGGGCCTGATGGTGCAGCAGGCGCTTGCCCGATGCGGCATAGGATTTCGCCTGGAGGCTGTACAGCCGGGCATCGCGCGGATGGCTCTTCACGAGCTCCGCGAGCAAGGTGAGCGCTGCCTGGTGCTGCCCCGTCCCCTGCAGCACGTCCACGTACGCATAGTCGAGCGGCAGGTAGTCCGGAGAACGCAAGAGGGCCGCGTGCAGAACGTCCCTCGCACCCGCG
>DASSJA010000436.1:0-5383 GCA_035691445.1 Burkholderiales bacterium
GCTCGGCGTCGAAATCTATCCAGGGTTCGCCGCGGCCGAAGTGCTTTACGACGAGAAAAGCGGCGTGCGCGGGGTCGCGACCGGCGACGTGGGCATAGGGCGCGACGGCGAACCCACCGACCAGTACCAGCCGGGGATAGAGCTCATCGGCAAGTACACCTTTTTCGCGGAAGGCTGCCGGGGCCACCTCGGACGACGGTTGATGGAAAAATTCCGGCTGGGCGCGGACTGTGACCCGCAGGTGTACGGCATCGGCCTTAAGGAGCTGTGGGAGATCGACGCGAAAAATCACAGGCCGGGTCTGGTCATCCATTCCGCCGGCTGGCCGCTCGACCCCGACACCTACGGCGGCTCGTTTCTCTACCACATGGAAGACCGGCTGGTGTCGGTGGGTTTCGTCGTCGGGCTCGCCTACACCAATCCCTACCTCAATCCTTACGAGGAATTCCAGCGATACAAGACGCATCCGCACATCCGCGCATTCCTGGAAGGCGGCAAGCGCATCTCCTACGGAGCCCGCGCGATCGCCGCAGGCGGGATCGTGTCGCTGCCGAAGCTCGTGTTTCCCGGCGGTGCGCTCGTCGGCGACGAAGCGGGGTTCCTCAATGCATCGCGCATCAAGGGCAGCCACGCCGCGATCAAATCCGGCATGCTCGCCGCCGACTGCGCCTTCGACGCGCTCCGGTCCGGGCGCTCCGGCGACGAGCTCGGCGCCTATCCTGAAGCGTTCCGCGAGTCCTGGCTCTTCGACGAGCTGTACCGGGCGCGCAACTTCAAACAGTGGATGTCGAAGGGCCTGTACGCCGGTACCGCAATGGTGGGAGTCGAGCAGTATCTGCTCGGCGGCAAGTTCCCCTGGACGCTGCACCACGGGCGCGCCGACCACGAGGTCCTGAAGCCCGCCTCCGAATGCCGGCGAATCGACTACCCCAAGCCCGACGGAAAACTCAGCTTCGATCGCCTCTCCTCCGTGTTCATATCGAATACGAACCACGAAGAGAACCAGCCCAGCCACCTCACCCTGAAGGACGCCTCGGTGCCCGTGAAGCTCAACCTCGCGAAATACGCCGGACCGGAAACCCGCTACTGTCCCGCCGGCGTGTACGAGTTCGTGAAAGACGGCGATGGATCGGACCGGTTACAGATCAATGCTCAGAACTGCGTCCACTGCAAAACCTGCGACATCAAGGACCCCACTCAGAACATCGTCTGGGTGGCCCCCCAGGGGGGCGGCGGACCCAACTATCCGAACATGTGACGGCTATCCTTCCGGTACCGCTCCGCCGCATCAGAGTATGATCGCGCGAGTTGCCTAGCATGGGAGCGGGTGTGCCGCAGTTTCCCGGTTCGATCAGGCAGCCTTCGTACTGGTGGCAGGCTCCCTTGCTCGCCGTCGCCTACTTCGTCGCGGCCAAGGCCTCTCTGTCGCTCGCCATCCCGCCCGGCTATGCGACGGCGGTGTGGCCGCCCTCCGGCATCGCTTTGGCGGCAATCCTGGCGCTCGGAACGCGATTCTGGCCGAGCATCTGGATCGGCGCTGCGATCGTGAACCTCACGGTCGAGGCTTCCCTGCTCGCGGCCGCCCTGATCGCCACCGGCAACACCCTCGAGGCGCTCGCCGGCGCCGCGTTGATCCGGCGCCGGATCGGCGTTCCCTATTCCTTCGAGCGCAGCGAGGACGTCGTCCTGTTCGTCGCCGTCGCCGCCCTGAGCCCGACCATCGCCGCGACGGTGGCCGGGATTCCGCTTTCGCTCGGCCACGCTTTGCCGTGGCCCGAGCTGGCGTGGAACTGGTGGACCTGGTGGCAGGGCGATGCCGTCGGTATCATCATTGTCGCGCCCCTTATCCTGACCTGGAGCACCCGTGCTCCGCTCGCCTGGTCGGGGAAAAAAGCGTTGGAAGGGACCTGCTTCGTGGTGCTGCTTCTCGCCGCGGCCTGGGTGACTTTCGCAAGCGCCTCGCCGGACAAGGTTCCCTATCCGCTCACGTTTCTCATCGCGCCTTTCATCATCTGGGCCGCCTTCCGCTTCGGGCAGCGCGAGGTTGCCACGGCGAGCGCCGCGGTGTGCGCGTTCGCCGTCTGGTACACCGTTGCGCGGCGCGGCCCGTTCGCGTCGTTCTCGCTCAACGAGAATTTGCTGCTGCTTCTTTCCTTCGTGAGCACGGTCATGATCACGGGCCTTGTGCTCAGCGCGGCCCTCGGTGAGCGCCGGAGAACCGCCGAGCACCAACTGTCCGAAAGCGAAGAGCGGTTCCGGCTCATGGTCCTCAACGTCACCGACTACGCGATACTCATGCTCGATCCGCAAGGGCGGATCATCAGCTGGAATGAAGGCGCCGAGCGCATCAAGGGCTACCGCGCTGAGGAGATCCTCGGCCACCATTTTTCCCGCTTCTACACGGACGAGGAGGCCCGGAAAGGCAAACCACACGATGTGCTGGAAACGGCGAGGGCGGCGGGGCGCGCCGAGGACGAAGGCTGGCGCGTGCTCAAGGACGGGACGATTTTCTGGGCGAACGTGATCATCACGGCCGTGCGCGACGGGCAGGGGGAGCTGCTCGGATTCTCCAAAGTCGTGCGCGACCTGACCGAGCGCAAGCGCGCCGAGTCGGAGCTGCTGGGCGCAAAGGCCCTCGCCGAGAAAGCGAGCCAGGCCAAATCGGAGTTCCTCTCGAGGATGTCCCACGAGCTGCGCACGCCGCTCAACAGCCTCATGATCCTCGCCAAGCTTCTCGCCGACAACGCGGGCGGAAATCTCACCGCGAAGCAGGTCCAGTACGCGCAGGTCATCCATGAGGCCGGCCGCGATCTGCTCGCTCTCATCGGCGACCTCTTGGACCTCGCCAAGATCGAATCGGGCGCCTCCGTCCCGCTCCACATTGCGCCCGGGAGCCTCGCCGGCTTGAAGGATCATGTGGAGCGCACCTTCGCTCAGGTTGCCCGGGACGCGGGACTGCACTTCGAGATCGCGATCGAGGACGGGCTGCCCGAGACGCTGGAAACCGACCCTCGCCGACTGCAGCAGATTCTGCGGAACCTCCTTTCCAACGCGTTCAAGTTCACCAGACAAGGCGGCGTGGCCCTGCGCATCGTGCCGGCGAAAACCGGCTGGACACCTGGACACGCGCAGCTCGATTCGGCGGACCGGGTCGTAGCATTTTCGGTCAGCGACACCGGCGTCGGGATCGCCCCCGACAAGCAGGCGCTCATCTTCGAGGCATTCCAGCAAGGCGACCAGGGCACCAGCCGGGAATTCGGGGGCACCGGACTGGGACTGTCGATCAGCAAGGAGCTCGCATCCCGTCTCGGCGGCGAGATACGAGTCATCAGTTCTCCAGGCAGAGGGAGCACATTCACGCTCTACCTACCCTTGATTTTCAGGAAGGATTTGGCGCTGGCTCCGTAGGAAAAGCTGGTGCTTGGTTGCCTATAACGAACGTTCGTACTAATATGTACAGGTGCGTAAAGGCGAGCATACTCGTACCCTGATCCTCAACGAAGCGGTAGCCCTCGCGAGCCAGGTCGGCCTCGAAGGTTTGAGCATCGGCTCGCTTGCCTCCCGGCTGGATCTCTCCAAGAGCGGTCTCTTCGCCCACTTCGGGTCCAAGGAGGACCTCCAGGTCTCCGCTTTGCGGCAGGCGCAGAGCCTTTTTCAGCAACGGGTGTTTGCTCCAGCGCTGAAGGAGGCGCGCGGGCTCCCCCGTCTCCGCGCCTTGTTCTCCAACTGGCTCGCGTGGATCGAACGGAGCGACGATTTCCCGGGCGGCTGCCTGATCCTCGCCGCCTGCGTCGAGTACGACGACCGTCCCGGCGCGGTGCGCAACCTGCTCGTCGCCGGGCAGCGTGAGCTCCGCGGCGCAGTCGTCAAGGCGATACGCCTCGCCATCGAGGAGGGGCACCTCGCCGCAGGAACCGATGCGTGGCAGCTGGGCTTCGAGCTGTTCGGCGTGGTCCTCGCGACCCACCATGATCGGCGCCTTCTCGGCGACCCGCGCTCGCTCGGACGCGCGCGCGACGCGCTCGAGCGCCTGATCGACGCTCATCGCACCACCGCCGCATGAAAGCGGGAATGCCCTCCCCGCGCCCGACGGCGTCCTGGCCCCTGGGCTTGTCGCACTCGGTCATCGTGCGCCCGATCCGCCCGGAAGACATCGACCTCGAGACCGAGTTCGCCCGCGGGCTCTCCGGGGAAACGCTTTACAACCGCTTTTTGGGAGCCGGAGTGAAGCTCACGCCCGAGCTGCTGGAGCGGTTCACTCGCATCGATTTCAGCCGCGACATGGCCCTGATCGCGAGCGTGACGATCGAGGGCCGGGAAACCGCGATCGGAGTCGCGCGCTACGCCCGCCTCGCCGACGGCCTGAGCTGCGAATTCGCCATCACCATCGCCGACACCTGGCAGCGCCGCGGCGTCGGCAGGAAGCTTCTCGGGATGCTCATCGAGTCCGCCCGCAACCACGGAGTGCGGCGCCTCATCGGCGAGGTACTCAGCACGAACGCGCCGATGCTGCGCCTCGCCCGCTCAATGGGATTCCGAGCCGAACGGCATCCGGAAGGCGTCGCGCTGCGCCGCGTTGTGCTCGATCTGGGCTGACGGCTCGCGACGCTAGCGGCCGGCCGGCGTCGCCGGTACGGCCCGCCAGCCTTCCCTGCATTCGGAAACGTAGGGATAGTAAGTCTTCGACGAATCGCAGTAGTACCAGGTGGCGCCCCCGGGACTCGCCGCAGCGGCAGTCGGCGCTGCCGCCTGCATCGGCGGCGGCGAACCCACCGGACCCTGCTCGACATACCCCGCGGGCGGCTCCACGACCGAATACCCGCCCGGCACCTGCTCGTAGAACACGTCGTCAGCGTAGTAGTAGGGCACGGTTCCCACCCACACCGTCGAGTACGCCGGTGGCAGGACCGGCACGATGATACCGATGGGGGGTCTCACCACGATGAAGCTCGGTCCGCTGCGGCGGTACCACACGCCCGCGTGGAAGAAAAAAGGCGAGCCGCGAAACGTGATCGCGACGTGGCCGACGGGCAGTGCCGCGATCGAGTACCCGATCTGCGGATAGTAGTGATCGTGGTGAAAGCGGTTGTCGAACCTCCAGTGCGGAGTAGCGAAGTGTTCGCGGGGCAGGGGGGCGACGTGTTCGCGGGGGGCATGTTCACGGGACCCGGGCCTCTCGAATCGTCCCTGAGCGCTCGCCACCGAAACGCACCCCGCTGCAAGGAAGAGAAAAACCGCGGCCCTCGGTCCGAGCTTCGATAGATTGGCTTTCATTGTCCGTCTCCGTTTCTCAGAGTTAGAGACATGATATGCGGAGAGTTCGCGGGGAATCCGTCAAGAATTGTATCGGTTTGTAATCCCGATACGAATCGGTTTCGTCCCG
>DASSJA010000437.1:0-7013 GCA_035691445.1 Burkholderiales bacterium
CGGAGGCGCTTCAGGCGGCCGCGCCGCGCCATACCCCTAAGGCTTGGCCTTGGCGAGCTTCTTGCGCGATTCGCCGATGAGAAAGTCGGTGGTGTCGAGCATGGCCTTCTGCGAAGTGCTCGCGACCACCAGATACCGGCCCTGCACCGTCAGGGAGGGCACTCCGTCGAGGCCGTAGGAGCGGGCCATTTGCGCGGCACGGCGCAGCTTGCTCTCGACGGTAAACGAATGAAGCGCGGCGTCGTATTTGGCCATGTCCACCTTCTGCTTGGCGAGCCAGTCCGCCACCCACTTGGCGAACGCGTCGCCGTGCAGCCTGACACCGCCCTGCTGGTGAATCGCGTCGAACAGCGACCGGTGCAGCCGGTCCACCTCGCCGATCGCTTCCAGCGCGTAAAAGATCCGGGCGTCGACGGCCCATTCCTCGTTCAGGATCCCCGGGACGCGCCTGAACTGTACGTCGCGCGGCAGGCGCTTCACCCAGGACTCAAGCTCGGGCTCGAGGGCGTAACAATGCGGACAGCGGTACCAGAAGAACTCGATCACTTCTATCTTGTTCGGGGAGTCCACCGACTGCGGAGGCTTCACCTCTACGTAGTCGACACCTTCGGAGGGTGCGCCTTGAGCCGATACGGCAAGCGCCAGGAGCAGGCCGGGCAGGACGCTCAGCGGACGAAAATCCATGCGATTCTCCTTGGATCTGTTCAATTCGTGGCGGTGTTGGTGATTTTGACCAGCGAGGCGTCGACTCCGTTCTGCGTCAGCTGCTGCCGGACGCGATTGATCTCGTCGACACGCGTGAAAGGTCCGAGCCGCACCCTGTACCACACGCCCTTTCCTGCGAGATTGGCGGGCTCGACGTTCGCCTCGATGCCTATCAACGCGAGCCTCGCCTTGAGGTTGTCGGCGTCGGCGGGGTTCGGGAAGGAACCCGCCTGCAGGAAATAGCTCTCCTTGGGCGCGCCGGGCTTGCCGGCCTGCTTGGCCGCCTCCCGCACCTGGCGCTCGGTGACCGGCTCCTCCTTCCCGGGAAGGATCTGGTAAAAATCGAAGCGCGGCTTGTCCTCGGCCTTCGCCGCCTTCGCGGCTTCGGGCGTTTTTTGATCAATAGCGAGGGCTTTGTCCTGTGTTCGCGGCTTGTCGGCGAAGGGAATCGGCGTTTTGAAGAAATAGATGGCGATTCCCGCGGCGACGCCCAGGCCCAGCAAAAAGCCGAAGAAAAGCCCGATCAGAAAGCTGCTCGAGGAATCCGATCTGGGCGGCTGCACCTGCTTGTAGTCAAAACTCATCGCGACACGTCACATTTTCTCGGGCTGGCTCACGCCCAGCAAGGAAAGCCCGTTGCGTAGCACCTGGCGCACGGCATGGCACAGCGCCAGCCGCGCCAATCGCGGCGGCGCTTCGGGGACAAGTATACGTTCGGCATTATAGTAACTGTGAAATTCCCCCGCCAGCTCGCGCAGGAAAAACACGATCTGGTGAGGAGCGAGCTCGCTGGAGGCGTTTTCCAGCGCCTCGACGTACTCTCCCAGTTTCTGCAGCAGCGCCAGCTCGCGCTCGCTGGTGAGCGGCGCGAGGTCGACGTCCACGAACAGGCGCGGATCGGGAGCACCGCCCGCCAGCCACGCGCGGTCCTGATCGTGGAATTGGGCTTTCCATTGCTCGAGCACCGAGCAGATGCGCGCGTGCGCGTACTGCACGTAGTAGACTGGGTTCTCCTCGGATTGCGATTTGGCGAGATCGACGTCGAGTGCGAACTCGGTATCGGCCTTGCGCGAAAGCAGAAAAAAACGCGCCGCGTCGCGCCCGACCTCGTCGATGAGCTCGCGCAGCGTAACGTACGCGCCGGCGCGCTTTGAGATCTTCATCTCCTCGCCGCCTTTCATCACGGTCACCATCTTGTGCAGCACGTAATCGGGGTAGCCCCGGGGCAGGGCGCGTTCCCATTTCGAAGACGCAGCCTGCAGCCCCGCACGCACCCGCGTCACCGTGCTGTGGTGGTCGGCGCCCTGGATGTTGATCGCGCGGTCGAAGCCGCGCTCCCACTTCGTCAGGTGGTAGGCGACGTCGGGGACGAAGTAGGTGTACTCGCCGTCGGATTTGCGCATGACCCGGTCTTTGTCGTCGCCGTAGTCGGTGGTCCTGAGCCATAGCGCGCCGTCCTTCTCGAAAGTCTTGCCCGCGTCGATCAAGGCCCGAACCGTCCTCTCCACTCGGCCGTCTCGATAAAGCGAGGACTCCACGTAGTAGTTGTCGAAACGCACGCCGAATGCCTGCAAGTCGAGATCCTGCTCGCGGCGGAGCTCGGTCACGGCAAAACGGGTGACGGTGTCGAGATTTTCCCCATCGGCGTTTCCCGCACCGAGATATTTTTCCGCGATCTCCCGCACGTAGTCGCCGTGGTAGCCGTCCGCGGGGAATTCTGCAGTCACGCCGAGCCTGTCGCGAATGCGTGCCTGAACCGAGAGCCCGAGATTGCGGATCTGCGCGCCCGCGTCGTTGTAGTAGAACTCGCGGGTCACGCGCCAACCCTGAGATTCGAGCAGATTCCCGATCGCGTCTCCAAGCGCCGCCTGCCTCCCATGCCCGACATGGAGGGGCCCCGTGGGGTTGGCGGAGACGAACTCGAGGATCACCGGCCGGCCAGCGCCGTTCTGCGAGCACCCGTAACGATCGCGCTGGGACAAGATCGTTTTGGCGGTGTGCTGCTTTGCGACCGGCCGCACGCGGAAATTGATGAAGCCGGGACGCGAGAATTCGGCGGTTACCCATTCCGAGGGTGGAACCGCCTTCACCAGGGCTTGCGCCGTTTCTGCCGGCGATTGTCTGAGCTGGCGCGCGAGCTGCATCGCAAGCGGCGAGGAAAAATCGCCGTGCTGCGCCTGCTTCGGACGTTCGAGCGAGATCAGCGATCCCGGCTGCTGCGGCGCGACCTTGGCGAGCGCGTGGGTCAGCAGCTCGGTGATGTGGGACTTGATCTCGGCGGACATGAGGAGCCGAAAGAGGAGCCGAAAAGGCCGCGTATTATACCTTCCGCTCAACGGTCAAACCGGGCTACCGTATGCTTGCTCCGGGGAGTCGCGCAAGCGAAAATGGCGTTGTAAAAATTCATGAGGGAGCGTTGAATGGGCAAAGGTGACAAGCGGACTTTCCGCGGCAAGGTCTTCAAGGGATCTCACGGCAAGACCCGTCCGCGCAAGGCGAAGAAAAAGGCAAAAAAACCCGGCTGATCCGGGCCGCGATCAAAACTCGATCGGATCTACATCCAGATGCCAGCGCACACCCTGCGCCGGTAAGCGGTAGAGGGTTTCGCTCCATTCCGAGAGGAACGCCTGCAGGCGCGGCCGCGAGCGCGATTGCAGCAGCGCCTGGGCGCGTTCCACGCCGGCCAATCGCGCCAGGGACATCGGCGCGGGATCGTACAAGGCGATCGAGGCGCGTCTCCTCGGCGCGAGCTCGATCGCGGAGCGCAGAAAGCCCATGGCGCGGACCGCTTCGCTGCTCTCCGCGCGCAACACCGCCTCGAACACGAAGGGCGGGAAGCCCGCCTCCTGGCGCTCCGCGAGGAGGCTGCTCGCGAAACCCGCGAAGTCGTGCTTGACCAGCGACCGGTATAAGGGATTACCCGGATAGCGCGTCTGGATCAGGACTTCGCCCGGCAGATTGGCGCGCCCTGCGCGCCCCGCCACCTGCTGCAGTTGCGCAAAACAGCGTTCGCTTGCGCGGTAGTCGCTGGAGAACAGCCCGCCGTCGGCGTTGAGCACGCCCACCAGCGTCAGGCGTTCGAAATGATGGCCCTTGGCGAGAATCTGCGTGCCGACCAGGATATCCGCGTGCTCGGCGCGCTCGAGGAGGTCTTCGAGGTGACTGCGGCCGCGCATGGAGTCGCTGTCCAGGCGCAGGATGCGCGCGCGAGGAAATTTTTCCGCGACAGTGACCTCGACCCTCTGGGTTCCGCGCCCGAACGCCTGCAAATCGGGATTGCCGCATTCCGGACAGGCGCGCGGAACGCCTCCGGCCAGTCCGCAATGGTGGCAACGCAGCCTTTGCTCGGACAAATGCAGAACCATGTGAGCGGAGCAGCGCGTGCAGCCCTTCACCCATCCGCAGGCAGGACAGGCGAGAACAGGCGCGTATCCGCGCCGATTGAGGAACACAAGCGACTGTTCGCGGCGCGCAAGCCGCGCCGTCAGCGCCTCGAGGAGCGGAACGGTAAACCCGTCCTCGACCGGATGCGCACGGGTGTCGATCAGGCCTATCCGAGGCAACACTGCACCGGATATGGCGCGCCTCGCGAGTGAGAAGAGGCGGTACTTGCCCGAGCGTGCGTGATGCCAGCTCTCCAGCGAGGGCGTCGCCGAGCACAGGACGGCGGGTGCGCCCGCGATCTGGGCGCGCGCGATCGCGAGGTCCCGCGCGGAATAGCGCACGCCTTCCTGCTGCTTGAATGAGACGTCCTGCTCTTCGTCCACTACGACCAGACCGAGCCTCGGCAGCGGAGTGAACACCGCGAGCCGGGTGCCGAGCACGATGTGAGCGAGGCCACTCTGCGACAGGAGCCAGCCTCGGGCGCGTTCCAGATCGGGCATGGCGCTGGTCTGGGTGATGAGGGAGGCGCCTGGAAAGCGGCCCCGGAACGCGCCCTCGAGCGCTGGAGTAAGCGCTATCTCAGGCACCAGGATCAAGGCCTGCTTGCCGCGCGCGAGCACCTCCGCGATCAACTGCAGATAGATCTCGGTCTTGCCGCTCCCGGTCACCCCGAAGAGCAGGCTCACGCCGAATTGGTCCATTTCGCCGCGCAGGAACGCGATGGCTTCCTTCTGCTCGGAAGTCAGCGGGTGCGCCTGCACAAATCGCGGTTCGGGGCGCTCCGGGTCGACGCGGGCGACCCAGCCCTTTTCCATGCCGCGCTTCAGCGCGCTTCGGAGCGGCGATCCCTGAGCGCGCAGATCCGTGTCGGACAGGGGCCCCCCCGCGAGCCGCGATAGCATTTCCTGCAAACGCCGTTGCCGGGAGCCTATCGCCGCGAGCGCTTCCCTCCCCGCGGGTGTAAGCACGTAGTCGCGTGGAAGGTCGGGAACGGGTGCGGCGGTGCGCAGGCGTGGCGGCAGAGCGGTCGCTACCACCTCGCCCAGCGGACGGTGATAGTAGGCGCCGCAGAATTTCACAAGGGCGAGCCAGTCCCGGGACAGGGGCGCGACGTCGCGAAGGATCTTCTCGGCCGGCCGCAGGCGTGAATCCGCCAATTTCGACTTCGCGGCAACGTCGAATATCACGCCGACCAGGCGTTTTTTCCCGAACGGCACCAGGACGCGACACCCCACATCCGCCCGCGTCGCATCCTCCGCGCGGTAATCGAACAGCGTCGGAAGGGGCAAATCGAGGGCGACGCGAAGGATCATTCTCCGAGGATTTGAAGGCGCGTCGCGCTCATCAGACGAAATCTGGGGCGATATGGATCAACTGCTTGTTCGTCCACGGTTTTTACGGTTTTTCACAGAATTTGTGAGTAACTATGTGAATAAGGCTTTCACGCAACTGTAACTCGCACTTCTGCAAGGAATTTTTGAATTTGCTCAAAATGAGGGCGAGAGGAAATCAGTTGACAGTACAGGAACTTGCAAACCCTCCGAGGGAAGTCCTCGAAACTCCGCGCCAGACGTGGTTCTTCGGGGAGCGTTGTGCATAAGTCATTTCGCACCACCGGACCGCGGTAACCGGGTTTTTCGCCCCGTCAGTGGAATTTCGGGCTCAATTCGTGCACCGCAGCGACCAGCGCGCCGACATTCTCCGGACGCGCGAACTGCGGAACGCCGTGGCCGAGATTGAACACGTGGCCCGAGCCGCTGCCGAAGGATTCGAGCGCGCGTCCGACCTCTCGACGGACCACGTCGGGCGTGGCGAGGAGCACGGCGGGATCGAGGTTGCCTTGGAGCGCGGTCCGGGCGCCGATGCGACGGCGCGCGTCGCCGAGATCCATGGTCCAGTCCAGGCCCACGCAGTCGCATCCGGTCGCGGCGATCCGCTCCAGCCAGGGTGCTCCTCCCTTGGTAAACACGATGACGGGAATTCGCGCCGCACCCGCACCGCGCTTCAGCCGGGACAGGACGGTCTGAATGTAGGCAAGCGAAAACTCCCCGTAGGCCGATGCCGAAAGGCTCCCGCCCCAGGTGTCGAAAATCATCACGACGTCCACGCCCGATTCGATCTGCGCGTTCAGCAGCGCCGCCACGGCCTGCGCGTTGACCTCGAGCACGCGGTGCAGGAGCTCCGGGCGCTCATGAAGCATGAGCTTGACCTGGCTCCAGTCGTCGCTCGCGCGGCCCTCCACCATATAGCACGCAAGCGTATAGGGACTCCCCGAGAAGCCGATCAAGGGTACTTTCCCGGCCAGGGCGCGCCGGCTCTCGCCGATCGCATCGATGACATAGCGCAAGTGCCGGCCCGGGTCCGGCGCGACGAGCTTGGCGATCGAAGCCTCGTCGCGCAGCGGTCGCTCGAAGCACGGCCCTTCGCCCTCCGCGAAATAAAGCCCCAGCCCCATCGCGTCCGGAATCGTCAGAATGTCGGAGAAGAGGATCGCCCCGTCCAGAGGAAAGCGCTCGAGCGGCTGCAGCGTCACCTCCGCGGCGAGCGAGGGAGTCTTGCACAGCGCGAGGAAGCTGCCCGCGCGGCGCCGGGTCTCGTTGTACTCGGGGAGGTAACGGCCGGCCTGCCGCATCAGCCACACCGGCGTGTACGCGGTGGGCTGCCCGAGCAGCGCCCGCACGAGCGTGTCGTTCTGCAGGGCAGCCATCGGCTCAGAGCTTCATCAGGCGCCGGGTGATGAATTCCCATTCATCCGCGCTTACCGGGGTGATGGAGAGCCGGTTGCCGCGAGCGAGAGTGCGCATCTTGGAGAGCTCGCGGTGGCTGCGCAGCTCGGCGAGCCCGACCAGCCGGGTCTTCCGCACGAAATGCACGTCGACGTTGAACCATCGCGGCGACTCGCGCTTGGCTTCGGCGTCGAAATA